>NZ_JACJIQ010000008.1:0-252231 GCF_014138425.1 Rufibacter ruber | reverse complement strand
CATAAATTAAGAGATGAGGTCATGCTCATCGCATGTGCTCTCCATAACTTTAAAATAAAACTCAACCAATAAGAGCTTATTCTATATATCCTCTATTCTGTTTTTGGCCTGTTTTTCTGAAAACAGGCCAAAAACAGAAGCCGGGTTTTCACCTGCCCTTTCTCTGGCTGGGCTTTAGAAGGCTTTACAGGCATTAGAGCTGAAAACTGCGGCTTCGGCAATAAAAAGGCCCTACGTTTGAAAACCTCACAATGATTCCCTAAATTGGTTGAGCCGGGCTCTGTCTGGTTCCTCAATTTGGCTTGCCTATGGAAACCGTACTTGTCTTGGGTGGCACCGGCGCGCTGGGCTCCTGCATTCTGGAAGCCCTGAAACAGCAGCACTACCGCGTGCGCGCCACCGCCCGTACCGCCCTCAAAGCCCAGCAGCTGCAGCCTAGCGTGCACGAGGTGGTGGTGTGTGACCCAACACAGCCCCAGACGCTCACCCCCCAGCTGGTGCAGGGGGTAGACTTCATCATTTCAGCGTTGGGCAAGAGCCTGAGTTTGACAGACCGCAGCAAAACCACGTTTCAGCAGGTAGACTTTGAAGGGAACCTGAACGTGCTCCGGCTCGCCGAACAGCACGGGCGCATCAAAAAGTTTGTGTACGTGAGCGCTTTCAGCGGAGAGAAACACCCCAACGTGGCGTATTTCAAGGCCCATGAAGATTTCGCGCGGGTGCTGCAGCAAAGCCAGATCACTTCTGCCGTCATCAAGCCACCGGCCCTGTTTTCGGCATTCTTAAGTCTGGTGCCCCTCGCCCGCAAGGGCCAACTGGCCTCTCTGGGGCCCGGCAACCGCCGCACCAACCCCATTCATGAGCAGGAAGTGGCGGAGGCCTGCGTACAGGCGCTCACCCAACCCCGGCCGGTGGTGGAACTGGGCGGACCCGTCAACTACACGCGCAAAGAACTGGTAGAGCTGGTGAACGGCCGCCTGGGCCCTTCCCGGCTCACGCCGCAGGTGCCGTACTGGCTGGTGCATTCGCTGCTGCCGGTGGTGCGGCTGGTGGACCGCTCTTTGTATGAGAAAGCCGCCTTCTTTGTAGAGGTGACCAAAGCAGACTGCGTGGCCCCCGCCGTAGGCCACCGCCGGCTGGAAGATTATTTAGCTGAGCATGTGTAGAATCCTAGTTGGGGCATACGCCGTTTTTCCCGATATTTGCGTAACTCGTTTAAGACGTATACCACATGGGAAGAGCATTTGAGTTCCGGAAAGCCCGGAAGATGAAACGCTGGGATATGATGTCCAAGCAGTTCACCCGCATAGGGAAAGAGATTGTGATGGCCGTGAAATCTGGCGGTCCTGACCCCAACACCAATGCCCGTCTGCGCGTGTGCATTCAGAACGCCAAAGGGGTGAACATGCCCAAAGACCGCGTGGAAGCCGCCATTAAACGCGCCCAGGGCAAAGACGAAGCAGATTACTCTGAGGTAGTGTATGAAGGCTATGGCCCCCATGGCGTGGCCGTGCTGGTAGAGACCGCCACTGACAACGTGAACCGCACCGTGGCCAATGTGCGCATGCACTTTAACCGCACCGGCGGCGAGCTGGGCCGCACCGGCCAGTTTGACTTCATCTTTGAGCGCAAAGGCGTGTTCCACCTAGACGCTGAAGGCCTGGACCTGGAGGAACTGGAGCTGGATTTGATTGACTTCGGGCTGGAGAGCATTGACAAAGACGAGGAGGAAAACGAAATCATTATCCAGACCTCGTTTGGTGATTTTGGCGCCATGCAGAAAGCCCTGGAGGAGCGCGGCCTCAACGTGAAAAGCTCTGAACTGCAGCGTTACCCAACGGTTCTGAAAGAACTCACGCCTGAGCAGCAGGAAGACATGGAAAAACTGATTGACCGCCTGGAGGAAGATGATGACGTGCAGGCGGTGTACCATAACATGAAAGAAGAATAAGCTGTTTTCGGCCTGTTTTAGCCAAAACAGGCTGAAAACGGAAAACCCAACCGCCCCGCTTTCTCTGGCAGAAGGCGGGGCGGTTATATTAAAGAACGATAGATAGGCTGATTATTTCCCCAGCATCCAGTCCAGGGCGTCTTTCTTCTTCACAAAGTAGTTGGCGGCAAACGTACTCTTTTCTTTGCCCCGCACCATGATGGTAGTAATGGCCAGGTGGCTGTTCAGATCCTCAGGTATCACCAACGCCACTTTCTTAACGCCCAGTTCAGACAGCCGCGGCAGCAGCACCTCACTGCTCCATTTTTGATCAGCGGGTTGAATCTCACCTATGCGGCTGGAGTTGGCCAGCCAGTACTTCAGCTTTTTTTGGGCCACCAGTTCCATGCAGTAGGTCACCGCTTCCCTAAACTGGGCAGACGTGAACGTGCCGTCCCAGTCCATGGTAATGACTGAGTCTTTCTCGTCTACTTCAATGTGCAGGAAAGGGAATTCTCTGTAGGGCACGGGTTGTCGTCTTCTTATTTTTCTAGCGGCTATTTCTTTGAACGCTTTGGCTAAAAGCATTATTTTCAATGCCAACCATTTTTATTTAGCCTTCCAAAAGTAGACATTTAAGAGATGCTTCTTGCACTGTTTCTCCGTTTTGTGAGTAGAATTAACATTACGCAGAGTAAAAGGAACAAGATTCCAGTTAAAATAATCAACCACCGCTCTCTTAGTCTTAACTTCCTTATTGTGAGTTGTAAAGCTTGAAGTTGTTTTGTTTCCCGTGAGCTCCAAATCTTAGTATCAGGCTTTGTCTTTGTTGATTGAGATATATTGTAGAGTTGGCGCAGCTCTTGTATTTCACTATTTTCTTCTTTAGTCAACTTGTTTGTTCCCGAACACTCTGATGCATACAAAAATGGGTTACTAGTATATGCAGCAGCATAAATCAAATACTTCTCACCCACCTCAAAGGCCAAATCACATGTTTTACTTCCTTGGCTTGCGAAAGTTCTATACTCAAAATGGTCATAAACTTCACCTTTCAGCGTTTCAAGTATTTTTACTTTATATAAAAAAACAAAGCTACCACGTGTGTCAAAACCTCCTGTTTCATCTTTTTCTGACAGCACTTCCCCTATAAAAACTTGGTCTGCCTGTTCCCACTTTTCCTTGGTAGACAGTACCTCTACGCACATACAAGCAAGAGAATTGCAGCTTAACCCGAAGACACAAATAATAAAAATCAGAAGTCTCTTCATACAGAGGCAGTTTGGAAGACTAATTTCCATGAACAAGATGCAGGCTAGCACCTCTTTCAATAATCAACCTCTTTTACTGCGCCACTGCCGGTTTCTCCATCACCTGGCCGCAGTTGCTGCAGGTGCGTTTTTCCTCAGAAGCCCAGAACGCATTCATCACCACGGGCAGCTGTCCCACAATGTCAGAAACAGGAATGAACTCCTCGTAGAGCTTAGTATGGCAGTTCTCGCAGTACCACTGAAAGCCGTCCAGTTCGCTTTCATCGCGGTAGCGCTCCATGACCAGGCCCACGGTGTTGGGGCCGCGGCGCGGAGAGTGGGGCACATTGGGCGGCAGCAGGAAAATACTGCCCTCTTTGATGTGGATGTCTTTAAACTCGCCTTCGTCTATCACCTTGAGTACTATGTCACCTTCCAGTTGATAGAAGAATTCCTCGCCGTTGTTCACGTGGTAGTCTTTGCGCAAGTTGGGTCCGCCCACCACCATCACAATAAAGTCTTTGTTGTCTTTGTACACCTGCTGGTTGCCCACCGGCGGCTTGAGCAGGTGGCGGTGTTCGTCTATCCATTGCTTAAAGTTGAAGGCAGGTTGTAAGGCCATGGCAGTACAGCGTTGAAGTGAAAGAATAGGCTCCCCGCACAAGAGAGCCGCCCCCAAGGTACGAAACCGCGCGCAGAAAAGATAAACCTGTTTCTGGCCTGTTTTCTGGAAAACAGCCTTAAAACGCAGCAGCAGGCGGGTAAACCGCTTCTGCACATTGATTTCTGCGCGGCTATCCTGTACTTTTACTCTTATGGATTTAAATATACGGCACAAGCACGCCCTTGTCTGCGGCAGCACCCAAGGGATAGGCAAGGCCTGTGCGCTGGAACTGGCGCTACTGGGTGCCAACGTTACGTTAGTAGCCCGTCATGAGGAGCGGCTGCAGCACACCCTGCGCCAGCTTGACACCTCTGCCGGACAGCAGCACCATTATGTAGTGGCAGACTTCACCCGCCCCTCTCAAGTGCAGGAACAGATAGAGAAGCACCTGCAGCGGGTGGGCCAGGCCCATATCCTGGTGAACAACACCGGTGGCCCGGCTGGCGGCCCGGCTATTGACGCCCGTGCAGATGAGTTTGAGCAAGCCTTTGCCGCCCACCTTCTCTGCAACCATGTGCTGGTGCAGGCGGTGGTCCCTTACATGAAAGAAGCTGCCTACGGGCGCATCATCAATATTATTTCTACTTCGGTAAAGCAACCAATTAAGGGGCTGGGGGTCTCTAATACGATACGGGGCGCGGTGGCCAACTGGGCCAAGACCCTTTCTTTTGAACTGGCGGCGTTTGGTATCACGGTGAACAATGTTTTACCCGGCGCCACCATCACCGCCCGCCATCATTCCCTGATTGAGAGCAAGATGCAGAAAACCGGCCTTTCCCGGGAGGAAATTGAAAAAGAGATGAAGGAAGGAATACCGGCCAACCGGTTTGCAGAGCCAGAGGAAGTAGCCGCCGCCGCGGCCTTTCTGGCCTCACCTGCGGCAGCCTATATCAACGGCATTAACCTGCCGGTAGACGGCGGTCGGCTGGGGAATCTGTAAACGTGTCCCAAGCTCGCTCCGCCAGAGAACAGCGTTATAAATTATTTTTATGCCACAATTTTATACTGAATTAGATGCCCCCCTCTTCTCTTGACCTGGTGGTACCGTGTTACAACCCCAGTGCCGGGTGGGCGGTTCAGATGACACAAAACATGCAGAAGCTCCAGACGCTTCTTTCAGGCATAGACTTACACCTTATTTTGGTGAATGACGGCTCTAGCCGTGGCGTTCAACCTTCTGATATTCAACACCTGCAGAAACATCTGCCTTCTTTCACCTACCTCTCTTATGAGGTAAACCAAGGCAAGGGCTTTGCCCTGCGCACCGGTGTTGCCCACAGCACCAGCCCTTTGTGCCTCTACACTGATATTGATTTCCCTTATGAGGAGACAAGTATGGCCCGGGTTTACCAGACCTTAGCCCACGGAAATGTAGACATTGCCATTGGCATAAGAGACGCAGACTATTACGCCCAGGTGCCCCCCAGCCGCACTAAAATTTCTAAATTACTAAAGCGGCTCACCAGAAACTTTTTACGGCTCCCCATCAATGACACCCAGTGTGGGCTCAAAGGTTTTAACCAGAAAGGGAGACAGCTCTTTTTAGAGACCCAGATCAACCGGTACTTGTTTGACCTTGAATTTATTTACCTGGCATCTAAGCTCGCCCAAGAGGTAGTGATGGTTCCCATAGAAGTGGCCTTGAAGCCAGAGATTGTCTTCTCCAAAATGAACTTCAAGATACTGTTGCAGGAAAGTTACAGCTTCTTAAAAATCTTCTTCACCTCTTCTTCCCAAAGGTTTAAATCTAAATGAAAACCAATACAAAAGCACTTCTTGGCTTGCTAATAGGCACCGTTGCCCTCTTATACCTCTTTTGGGGATCCACCTTGTTTGATGCCCGGTTAAACATGTTTGGGTTTGGCGGTGATGGAACAAAGAACTACTACACCTTTCTTTATTACCTGAAAGCCGACAACGGCACCCATTTCTCCGGCATGAATTACCCTTACGGTGACCATGTGGTGTTTACTGACAATCAGCCAATAGTCGCTTTCATCTCCAAGTGGTGGCACAACCATGTCTCGCCGGTGTATCCGGGGGGCTTGGCGGTGATTAACGGGCTAATGATCTGGAGTGTGGTTCCCACGGTGCTGCTCCTCTTTCTTTTACTGCGCAGGAGCCTCCTCTCTGTACCGGTTGCCGCAGTGGCAGCTTTGGCTATTGCTTTCCTTTCTCCCCAGCACATCAGGCTGGGAGCCCATTACGCCTTAGCGTACTCTTTTGTGATCCCGCTGCACTGGTATTTGCTGGTGCGCATGCAGGAAAGCAGGAGGCACCGGCTCTCCTGGACTATTGCCCTCACGGCGGCGGCCTGTTTTACAGGGCTGCTCCACCCGTACTACCTGGCCATGCACGCCCTCTTCCTGCTATCTTACGCCGTAGTGGTCTTTCTTTACCGGAGGAGGTCAGCGGGGCGTTTGGTGCTCTTGACCGTGGCAGCAGCACTTCTGCCTATTCTGCTTTTCAAGACGTGGCTGTCTCTCACAGACATTATCACTGACCGGCCTGACACTCCCAATGGCTTTTTTGGGGGAAGGGCCAACGTACAGGGCATGCTGCTCCCTTCTATGGGGTCTGTACATGAATGGATTCAGCATTATCTTGTTCAGCTGACCAGCTACAGCGTGGAGACGTTTGTGTACATTGGCCTGGCCGGCAGTCTCTGCATTCTGCTCACACTCGTCAAGTTCAGCAAGGGAATCAAGAACAGGAAACGGAAACGTCTCTTTACCCCTACCCTGCCAGCCCCTCTGCAGTTCACCGTGGGGGCCAGCATCCTGGTACTGCTATTCGCCTTTGCCATTCCGCTTAAGTTTTTTTCTGCCGCTATCCTGGATTACCTCCCGCTGGTGAAACAGTTCAGGGCCATTTCCCGCTTCGCCTGGATTTTCTACTACATCATAGCCGTCTATGGGGCCTTTTACTTCTACCGTCTCTACCGCCTGTGGCGCATGAAGGGTGCCCGGGTGAAGGCTTACGCTCTGGTGGCGGCCATTTTCCTGTTCTGGGGGTTTGAAGCCTGGGATTACTACGGCCGCCTGACTCCCAACCTGCGCAACCAGCTAGGGAAGGATTTCATTTCGTCAGAAACCGAGAGCTTTGTAGATTACCTGCACACGGCCGGCGTTTCACCGGCAGACTTTCAGGCCATAGTGCCCCTGCCCTACTACACGGCCGGCTCTGAGAAGTTGGAAATCAATCACGGTCTTTCTGTTGACCGCAGCATGCAGGCCTCCTTGCACACAGGGTTGCCCATCACAGCCTTCATGATGTCGCGCACCTCGTTAGCCCAGTCAATGCAGCAGATGCAGCTCCTAAGCAGTGATCTCATCACCAAAGAACTGCTTCCCCACCTCCCCAACAGAAAGCCTCTTCTGCTGGTGGTGGTGCCAGACAGCCTGAACCCAAGTGAAAAACGTCTAATGCAGAAGGGGCAAAAACTCTTCTCCAATGCCAGCTTCAGCCTTTACTCCCTGTCCTTAGATTCCTTGGCGGCCACTGAGAAGCCGCAGGCGGCAGCCTTCTTCGCCCAGAACAAAGCCCAACTGCATCAGCAGGGCAGTTTGTACTTAACACAAGACCGCAAAGATTATCTATTGAGGGACTTTACAGACCAGCCAGAGGCAGAAGAGGGACTTTATGACGCGGGAGGCGCGCTGGTGCCCAGAAAAGGGTATCAGCTCTTATTAGACTCCCTGCCCCATGCCAATGACACCACCCTCTATGAAGTCTCTCTCTGGGTTAATCTCAAAAATGCCCAGGACGCGCCTTCTATGGCGTGCTTTGTGATGAAGCAGGATTGGGAAGTAATGGCCAACCAGGAAGTCAGTGCTAAAACCAGCTCTGAAATAGTGGGCAGTTGGGTGAGGCTCAGCACCCAGGTACCTGTCAAACCCGGCCAGAAACTGGAGGTCAGGGTAAATGGCAGAGGGGCAACCGCAGACCATTTCATGGTAAAACCGGCCTCCCTTGACATCTACCGGTACACCCCAAAAGGAAAACTGCTCAAAAACAACTATCTTTTGCAGGACTAGGCATTACCCGTATGCTCCACCTGCAGAACTTCCTCAACGGCACCTTCGCCCCACCGGCCTCTGGCAAATACCTGCCCAACAGCAATCCGGCCACGGCCGAAGTGTTTTCCCAGATTCCTGATTCTGATGAGCGGGACGTACAGGAGGCGGTGAGGGCAGCCCGGCAGGCGTTCCCGGCGTGGTCAAACCTGTCCGCTGAAAAGCGGGGAAGGCACCTGATGCGGCTGTCTGCGTTGATTGACCAGAACCTGGAGCGTCTGGCAGAGGCTGAAACAACTGACAATGGCAAGCCGCTTACGCTTTCCAGGACCATGGACATTCCCAGGGCCAGCAGCAACCTGCACTTCTTCGGGACGGGTATTCAGCACTTTGCGTCAGAGTCGCATTTCATGGAGGGCGTGGCGGTGAACTACACCGTGCGGCGGCCGCTGGGCGTTGTGGCCTGTATTTCCCCGTGGAACCTGCCGTTGTACCTGTTCACCTGGAAAATTGCCCCCGCCCTGGCCGCCGGAAACTGTGTGGTGGCCAAGCCTTCTGAAATCACCCCGTACACCGCCCATCTACTGGCCGAACTCTGCGTGGAGGCCGGTCTCCCCGCGGGTGTGCTGAACATTGTGCACGGCACCGGTGCCAAGGTGGGGGCGGCCCTGGTAGAACATCCAGACGTCAAAGCCATCTCCTTTACCGGCGGCACCCAAACCGGCAAAACCATTGCCCGTACGGCGGCGCCCATGTTCAAAAAACTTTCCCTGGAACTGGGCGGCAAGAACGCCACCGTCATCTTTGCTGATTGCGACTTTGAAAAAACCGTAACCACTGCCGTACAGGCCGCCTTCGCCAACCAAGGGCAAATCTGCCTCTGCGGCTCCAGAATCTTGGTGGAGCGGCCACTGTATGAGCAATTCAAAGCCGCTTTTCTGGAAAAAGTAAACGCTTTAAAGGTAGGTGACCCGCTGGAAGAAGAAACGAACATAGGTGCTTTGGTCTCTGAGCAGCACCTGCAGAAAGTGCAGCAGTACATTGCCCTGGCCAAAGAGGAAGGCGGCACGCTGCTCACCGGCGGCGGGCGGGTTCACCTAGAAGGCCGCTGCGCCAACGGTTATTTCCTACAGCCTACTGTCTTTGAAAACCTTCCCCACACCTGCCGCACCAACACAGAGGAAATCTTCGGGCCGGTGGTCACGTTGATGCCGTTTGACTCTGAAGAAGATGCCGTTCACTTCGCCAACTATACAGAATACGGGCTCGCTGCCTCGGTCTGGACCCAAGACTTAACGCGGGCCCACCGTGTGGCTCATGCCCTGCACGCTGGTATTGTATGGGTAAACACGTGGCTGCTCCGGGATTTACGCACGCCGTTTGGCGGCATGAAACAGAGCGGCGTAGGCCGGGAAGGCGGCTGGGAAGCGCTGCGGTTTTTCACGGAGCCCCAGAATGTGTGCGTAAAGCTGTAGTTCAAGGAGTGACTGCGTGATGGATCAAAGGGGGGAATGGTGGGGTTGAGATATGAAGATTTGGGAATGAGGAAATGAGAAAATGCTGTTTTTGGCCTGTTTTGGCCAAAACAGGCCAAAAACGCAAACTGCGGGGTTCCTTCTCCCTTTGGGAGAAGGTTAGGATGAGGGCATGCAGTTCAAGTTTCTACTCTCTACCTAAAACAGAAGTAAGTCACGGAAGTAACTTCCGGGCCATAGTATAAATCCTTGCTTGAAAGACCTTACAGGTCTTGTAGATCTATGCTTCTCACATTTGCCCTCACAGAACAAACTTTCCTTCGTATCTCTTACTCTCTCACATTCCTTTCTGCACACATTCTGTCCCCCCTCCAAAGGGGCAGACTGATGATTTCTCGTGCTGAGTTAGTTGTACAGAGTCATGCATTCCCGAGAATCGGCTTGCCGTTCAATTATCTAAAACTGATGGTTCTTCTACTGTCTTTGTCATCTACCTACCCCCTTCAAAGGGGGACGGCATGCGTGCAGGAAAACTGTGATGTAGCATGCGCCAAAGAAGAAAACCAATTACTTTCCGTTTCCCGCCTACTTTTCTGATTTCAGCCCCAAAACGTACGTTCCTTCGGCCGAAGCCATTCTTGAAATATTTGCTTAATTTTAAGGCTACGAACATTCTAACAAACTACATGAAACATAGCATGAACCGCTGGTTGGTAGTAGCCGCCTGTCTCCTGATGACAGTGAGCACCTATGCCCAGCAGAAGCAGGATTTTACCTTAGATGACATTTTCAGGAAGGGCACGTTCCAGGCGCGGTCAGTGTACGGCGTGAACTGGATGCGGAATGGCCAATATTATTCAAGCCAGGTGGCTGACCAAGCCAACAAAGCCGTAGACATTGTGCAGATGGACGTGCGCAGCGGTCAGCCGCACAGCATTATCCTGAAAGGGCAGGATCTTCAGCTAGACGGCAAAGCGCTGGGGTATGACAACTACAGCTTCAGTGAAGACGAAACCAAAATCCTTTTTGAGACTGAACACGAGCCCATCTACCGCCGCAGCAGCAAAGGCCACTTCTACGTGTATGACCGCGCCGGCAAGAAACTGCAGAAACTGAGCCAGGGCGGAAAGCAGAGTTACGCCACCTTCTCGCCAGACAACAAGTACGTGGCCTTTGTGCGCGACAACAACCTGTTCTATGTAGACCTGGCCACCATGCAGGAGCGCCAGATTACCACAGACGGTAAGTGGAACTTCATCATCAACGGCGGCACAGACTGGGTGTATGAAGAGGAATTCAGCTTCGCACAGGCGTTCTTCTGGTCTCCAGACGGCAAGCAGATTGCCTTCTACAAGTTTGACGAGAGCCAGGTGCCCGAGTACAACATGCAGGTGTGGGGCCCGCTTTACCCCAAAGACTACAAGTTCAAATACCCTAAGGCGGGTGAGAAAAACGCTACCGTGGCTATCTACACCTTTGACCTGGCGTCTGGTAAAACCGTAAAGATGGACATTGGCAATGAGAACGACCAGTACATCCCGCGCATTAACTGGACCAACTCACCCAACCTGCTGTCAATCAGGCGCATGAACCGCCTGCAGAACACCCTGGAGATTCTGCACGCCAACTCTACTACCGGCCAAAGCAAAGTAGTTCTCACTGAGAAAGACAAAGCCTACATTGACATCACAGATGACCTGACGTATCTGGCCAACGGCAAGCAGTTTATCCAGAGCTCAGAGAAAGACGGTTACAAGCACCTCTACCTCTATGACCTTAACGGGAAGCTGGTGCGCCAAATCACAAAGGGCAAGTGGGAGGTGGACAACTTCTACGGCGTTGATGAGAAGAACGGCGTGCTGTACTACACCTCTACCGAGGTTTCGCCGCTGGAGCGCCACCTGTACAGCATCAAGTTGAACGGAAAGGGCAAGAAGAACCTCACCCCCGCTAAGGGCACGCACGTGATCAACATGAGCCGTGATCACTCCTATTTCCTAGACTACCACAGCACCATCAATTCACCTAGCGTGGTAACGCTGTTCACCTCAGAAGGCAAGCCGGTAAAGGTGCTGGAAGACAATGAGAAACTTAAGTCTACCGTGGCCAATTACAACCTGCCCAAGGCCGAGTTCTTTCAGTTTAAGACGTCTGAGAACGTAACGTTGAACGGCTATACCATCAAGCCCGTTGATTTTGACCCGAACAAGAAGTACCCCGTGCTCATGTTCCTGTACGGCGGCCCCGGCAGCCAGGAAGTGATGGACAAATGGGGCGGCAGAAACTATCTCTGGCACAGCTACCTCACCCAGCAGGGCTACATCATCACCGTGATTGACAACCGGGGCACGGGTGGCCGCGGCGCAGATTTCAAAAAAGTAACGTACGGCAACCTGGGCCACTATGAGACCCTTGACCAGATTGAAGGTGCCAAGTACATGGGTAACCTGCCGTACGTTGACAAAGGCCGCATAGGCATCTGGGGCTGGAGTTTTGGCGGGTATATGAGTTCCCTGGCGATCACCAAAGGGGCTGATGTGTTCAAAGCTGCCATTGCGGTGGCCCCGGTAACCAACTGGCGTTTCTATGACTCCATATACACGGAGCGCTTCCTGAAAACGCCCCAGGAAAACCCAGACGGCTATGACAAGAACTCACCCGTGACGTACGCGCATCTGTTAAAAGGCCGCTATCTGCTCATACACGGCACCGGAGATGACAACGTGCATTTCCAGAACGCCATAGAGATGACCAACGCGCTGGTGAAAGCCAACCGCCCCTTTGAGAGCGCCTACTACCCTAACCGGAATCATGGCATCAGTGGCGGCAACACCACTATTCACCTGTTCACCAAAATGACGGAGTTTGTGCTGCGTAATCTATAAGCCACGCGAGTATTGAGGCAAGGGCGCCAGTTCTCCAGGGAGGGCTGGCGCCTTTGTTTTACCTTAGGCGCAGAAAAGCGCCAGTTAAGCCTGTTAATAAGCAGGTTAAACGAGAATTCAGCATTCTATCTGGCTAATAACCCATCTTGTAGATTCATTCAAACTACAAGCCCTAACGCATTACTTGCATGCAACGGTTTCTCTTGACTCTGCTCCTGGCTTTCTACGGAATTACGCTCTTGGGGCAGAACAGCCCTAAGAAAAATGTCTCCTTTTACGTGATGGCCCACCAAGATGACTGGCAGCTATTCATGGGGGCAAACGCCTATAAAGACATTGTCAAACCCAACTCAAAGGTGGTATTCATCTACCTGACCGCCGGCCAGGCAAATAAAAAAGATGAAGCCTATTGGAAAGCACGGGAGGCTGGGGCAAATAACTCTGCGGCCTTTGCCGCCAACGCCTTTGGGAAAACCGGCACGAGAAAATTTATAACCCTTCAAGTCAAAGGGCATTCTGTTGCGGTGTATTACTATAAAAATACGGTCAGCTATTTCTTGCGGCTGCCTGATGGGAACCTTGACGGCAGTGGTTTCCCCAACACGCACAACGCCAGTCTTAAAAAACTCCATACTGCTGCCATTTCCAGCTTGACCGCAGTTGACAACTCTACAACCTATACCGGCTGGAAAGACCTGGAAGCAACTGTACGCGGTATTCTGGAGCGGGAATCAATTCACTTTCAACACATTTCAGTGCATGGCACTGACACAGATGAGTCACAGAACAAAGGAGACCATACAGACCATCTTATGTCTGGCAAACTGGCTGTTGCCGCCTCCTCAGGCTTGGCCAACCAAAATAATTTTTACATCAACTACAACGCTTCTGGCTTTGAACCAAACCTAAGCCCAGAAGACCTGATCAACAAGGCTGCCTTATTTGCAGTGTACAGCCAGACACTCTCAGCGGCACATTATGATAACAGTTGGGACAGGGGGCACCTTAGCTGCCTGCCGCGCATGTATGTTAGAACAGTCACCAACCCAAACAGAGGTAAAACGGGCAGTAGCAATGTAGTAATAGAATCACCCTCTCAGGGGTTGCCTCCTTACTTAGACACTACCCAGGTTACGGTGAAGCCCAACTACCCCAACCCGTTCAAGGACCAAACCACACTCCTGTTTTCTATTCCGGCGGCGCAGGAGGTGGAGCTGCAGATCACAGACCCCACGGGGAAAAAGATTTTTGAGCTTCCTAAGCAGTTGAAACCGGCAGGCATTTATAGGATAAAGGTTGAGGCCAATGACGCCTGGCCGCCGGGCATCTATCTGAGCATTTTACGAATTGGCACCAAAAACTACTGCTCTAAACTGCTGTACACGCCCTAGCCCTTCTATTCATTCCCCGTTTTTCTGCTGAAAACTGGCCCGTTGCAGGCGGTCATTGATGGCACGGCCCAACCCCTGCTCGGGCATTGGTTCCGCCAGGATCACGTCAAGGTCCAGGGAATCTAACGCCCTAAGTGCTGCAAACAGGCTTTTCGCCGCTTCGCTCACGTCCCCCGCCGGGGAAAGTTGAATCTGGTGGTCTTCCGGCACCCCGGGAAACGCCTGCTGCAGGGAAATCACCCCCACCCGGGAAGCATCTACTTTTTTCAGGTTCGTCTCAATGGCTCCCAACAGCACTTTCTTGCGGGGTGAGTAGTGGCTGCTGAGCATGCCGGGCGCGGCGGGATTAGAAGACGAGGTTTTGATTCTGGCTTTGGACACGTTCACCACCTCTTCCAGCTCCTCCAGGGCCAGCCCGCCTAGCCGCAGCACCTCCACCTCATTGCCGTCTAACCGGATGATGGTAGACTCAATCCCCACCAGACAAGACCCGCCGTCAATAATATAGGGCAGCTTCTCCCCTAGCTGGTCTTGCACGTGCTGGGCAGTAGTGGGGCTCACGTACCCAAACGGATTGGCACTGGGTGCCGCCAAGGGGAAGGGCAACTGCTTCAGCAACTCCAGCGTGAGCGGGTGCCGGGGAATACGCACGCCCACACTGTCATGGCCAGACGTGACCAAAAGCGGCACCTTCTCAGACTTAGGCAGGATGAGTGTCAGGGGGCCGGGCATAAAGCGCTCAGCCAGCTGATAGGCTACCTCTGGCACTTCGCGGGCAATGGAGGCCACCTCTTCCATAGAATGGGTGTGTACAATGAGCGGGTCAAACGCGGGGCGGTTCTTGGCCTCAAATATCTTGACCACCGCCGCCTCATCATAGGCATTGGCCGCCAGGCCGTAAACGGTTTCAGTGGGTATGGCCACCAGATCGCCCTGGGTTAGATAAGTAGCCGCCTTTAATAAATCTATGCCAATGTCTGCCATGGTTCTGTTCTGTCTTGCAAAGCTACTACGGCCTTTGCTGAAATTCAGCTATTGCGTTTGCGTTTCTGACCTGTTTTTAGAAAATCAGGCCAAAAACGCATCTGCGTTATTCTCTTGATAGCGTGTGTGGTGGCAAGGGCTAATGGCAAAGACACTCGCAGGTCTGGAAGACACTGCGACGAGGTCTTGTGAACAAGCGGCACTGCGGGGCAGACACTGACTACACTGGCGCGGAGGTTACTGCCGCCCCTTTCACTGTTCCCCGGCTGGGTTCACTGTTCCGTGGCACTCTTTTAGCTTTTTCGCTGAGCAAGAGGAAGAAACTCTGCTTTTTTGTTTTGAGGCTGTTTTCAGAAAAAGAGGCTAAAAACAGAAATCCCCACCAATAGAGGCGGGGACTTTAAATCTATTCTTTCACAGAAACTTATAGGCGCACGGCAGGCAGTTCTCGGCTACACCGTCTCTTTCTGGTACAGCTTAGCCAGCGTGGCCACGGCGTAGTCTATTTCTTCTTCTGTATTGTACTTGCTGAACGAGAAGCGCACATGGCCACGGTTCATGTCAGCGCCCATGGCTCTGAGTACGTGGGAGCCCAGGTCAACCCCGCTGGTGCAGGCGCTTCCGCCGGAGGCGGAAATCTTGTTGATGTCCAGGTTGAAGAGCAGCATCTCATTCATGTCTGAGGCTGGCAGGCTCACGTTCAGAACGGTGTAGAGGCTTTTGTCACCTTGGGCGGAAAGGCCGTTGAACTGCACGTCTTCAATCTGATCACGCAGGCGGGCAATCATGCGGTCTTTCAGGTGCTGAATGTGGCGGTGGTGCCCGTCCATGTCACGGTAAGCAATTTCAAGGGCCTTGGCCAGGCCAATAATGCCGTACACGTTCTCAGTACCCCCGCGCATGTTGCGCTCCTGCGAACCGCCCTGAATCAAAGGATGTATCTTGATGGCCGAGTCTACATAGATAAAACCCACGCCCTTGGGACCATGGAATTTATGGGCAGAACCCACCAGAAAATTAGCCCCAAAGGTTTGTACGTCATGGGTATAATGCCCCATGGTCTGCACCGTGTCTGAGTGCAGCACCGCATCAAAACGCCTGCAGATTTCGGCAATGGCCGAGATGTCATTCAGGTTGCCCACCTCATTGTTGGCGTGCATGACAGAGACAAACGTGCGGGGGTGGCTGGCCAGGGTTTGCTCCAGATGGGCCAGATCCAGTTCCCCTTGCTCGTTCACGCGCAGCAGAGTGAGCTCTATTTCGCCGTTTTTCTCCAGCACTTCCAGCGAATGCAAGACCGCGTGGTGTTCCATGGGCGAGGTAATGGCATGCTTTAAGCCCAGGCTCCTGATGGTGCAGATGATGGCAAGGTTGTCTGCCTCAGTGCCGCCGCTGGTAAAGAAAATTTCTGAGGGAGACGCATTCACTAAATTGGCCACGGTCTTTCTGGCGCCCTCAAGGGCTGCCCGCACCTGCCTCCCGTGGGCGTGTATAGAAGAGGGGTTTCCGTAGTGCTCCAGCATGAAGGGAGCCATTACCTCAAAAACTTCTTTGTCTAACGGCGTGGTGGCCGCATTGTCTAAATATACACGCATGGGGAATCTTAGTTTTTACAACAACAACAGGTACAGCAGAAACGGTTCATAGCTTTGTGAGTAGCAGGCAGCACGTAACAAGTAGCAGGACTAGTTTGGCAACGGCGGCAGGTTTAGGCAGTATTCTGTTTTTAGCCTGTTTTCAGAAAAACAGGCCAAAAAACAGAAATGGGGTTACTCAGATTTGTCTGAGATGATTTCTTTGATGTCAGCAATGATTTTGTTGGCCAGGTGGTCAGCCGTAGAAAGGCTGTCTGACTCGGCGTAGATCCTGATAATGGGCTCAGTATTAGATTTGCGCAGGTGCACCCACTCCCGGTTGAACTCTATCTTAACCCCGTCAATGGTATTGATGGGCTGCTTGGCGTACTTCTTCTGCACTTTGCCCAGAATAGCGTCCACGTCAATGCCCTGGGTCAGCTCAATCTTGTTCTTGGAGATATAGTAGTTTGGGTACTTGGCCCGCAGGCCGGACATGCGCAAACCTGATTTTGCCAGGTGGGACAGGAACAGGGCAATGCCCACCAGGGCGTCACGGCCATAGTGCAGCTCCGGGTAGATGATACCGCCGTTGCCTTCGCCGCCCATTACCGCGTTCTGCTCCTTCATCATATTCACCACATTCACCTCGCCCACGGCAGAGGCGAAATAGGTGCCGCCGGCCTTCTCAGTGACATCACGCAGGGCGCGGGTAGAAGAAAGGTTAGAGACGGTGTTGCCAACCTTGTGCTGCAGCACATAATCAGACACGGCCACCAGCGTATATTCCTCGCCAAACATGCTGCCGTCTTCATTCACCAGGGCCAGGCGGTCTACGTCTGGGTCTACCACAATGCCCACATCATAGTTGCCTTTCTCCATCAGGCGGGAGATTTCACCCAGGTTCTCGGGCAGCGGCTCAGGGTTATGCGGAAAATTTCCGTCTGGCTCACAGTAGAGTTTCTCTATCTGGGTCACGCCCAGGGCTTCTAAGAGCATGGGCACGGCAAACCCGCCGCTGGAATTCACAGCATCTACCACCACTTTAAAATTAGCGGCTTTGATGGCCTCCACGTCTACCAAAGGCAGGTCTGTGATGGCCTTTATGTGCTTCTTGATAAACTTGTCGCTCTGGGTGTATTTGCCCAGCTTGTTCACGTCAGCAAAATTGAACGCCTCCTGCTCCGCAATCTCCAGTACGCGCTTGCCTTCGGCGTCATTGATGAACTCACCGTGCTGGTTCAGAAGTTTGAGGGCGTTCCACTGCTTGGGGTTGTGGCTGGCCGTGAGGATGATCCCCCCTCCTGCCTTCTTGGCCGGAACGGCCATCTCCACGGTTGGCGTGGTGGAAAGCCCCAGGTCAATCACATTGATGCCCAGGCCCTGCAGGGTGGCCACCACCAGACGGTTCACCATGTCCCCGGAGAGGCGGGCGTCTCTGCCTATGACAATGGTGTTGTTACTGGTGTTCTGGAGCATCCAGGTGCCATACGCCGCCGCAAACTTCACTACATCTACCGGTGTTAGCGCCTGACCCACTTCCCCCCCTATGGTGCCTCTTATTCCTGAAATTGACTTTATTAATGCCACGGTTTGATATTTTTAATTCCTGCAAAAGTAGTAAAATCAAGCTGATTTGTTGCAACTGCCTTGCCTCTCCCTTCTGTATATCTGTTCTAAGAGCTTCTGATTTTTGATTTTACTGGCGAATCTGGGGAGCAAAAGGCTCTGATATGGGCCGGCGGTAAGCTGCGCAGCAGCATTGCGGAGTAAAAAGGCCAAAACCAGGTTCTTTTACTGCCGTTTTGGGGCACAACAGACCACGGCAGCCTGCTGTAAAAGCAAATTGGCAAGAAACTCCCTCAACACCACACCGGCTCAGGCACCTCGTTATCACCGGCAGCCAGGATTTCTGTTTTCGGCCTGTTTTTCTGAAAACAGGCCGAAAACAGAAATATTTTAAGTGTATACATGCCCCTTGTAGAGACAGCACCAGAAAGGCAGGACGCTGCAGAAAATTCTGCCAGACAAGCGCCTGCCCCATGCGCAGCGCCTGTTGTTGGCTCACCTGTTTCAGCTGCGCAGCCAGGCAAACACAAAAATTGTTGAACAAAAGGAGAGGAATTACAGTAGATGGTTGGTTAACCAGATAAGAAAGAGAGGCTGAACTAGATAAAAACTCTTTTACCCTTACCGTGAACCAGATGACAGATTTTCCTTTTTAAGATATCTCTGAAATAAAATTGAATTTCTTTTATGGAATTACCCAAAGCGCCGCATCTAGAGAGTATGAAAGCGACAAGCGCACTTTTTATTCCATACAGAGAGAGACATTTATACCATCAGAGAGCAGATCAAGGATTTGGCTTTCTGGCACTTTCCTAAAGGATACCACCAAAGCGTTGTTATCAAATCATTAAGGAACCAGACACGTCTTACCAAGACATAACATTGCGTTATCTTTGCATTATGACTACACCTGAGCAAACAGCTTCTGACCTTAGGAAAGCCCAACTGGAGGCTTTTGGCCGGCTGCTGGATATTCTGGACGAGCTGCGCGAGAAATGCCCCTGGGACCGCAAACAAACCATGTCCAGCCTACGCCACCTCACCATTGAGGAGACCTATGAACTGTCTGATGCCATTTTGCGGGAAGACATGCCGGAGGTCAAGAAGGAGATAGGAGATGTGATGCTGCACCTGGTTTTTTATGCTAAGATAGCGTCTGAGCGCGGTGATTTTGACTTAGCTGAGGTGCTTCACGCCCAGTGTGACAAACTGGTGTTCAGGCACCCGCACATTTACGGCGACACCACAGCAGAGACAGAAGAGGAGGTAAAACAGAATTGGGAAAGTTTAAAACTGAAAGAAGGCAATAAATCTGTTTTAGGGGGCGTTCCTTCATCACTCCCTGCCTTGGTAAAAGCCATGCGCATACAAGAGAAGGCCCGCGGTGTTGGTTTTGACTGGGATGAACCGTCAAAAGTCTGGGAGAAAGTAGAAGAGGAAATGCAGGAGTTCCAGGCTGAATTCAACAAACCTCACCTTACCCCTGAAGACAAGTCAAAAGCCACCAGCGAGCTGGGGGACGTCCTGTTTTCACTAATCAACTTTGCCCGCTTTCTGGATCTTAACCCTGAGGAGGCCTTAGAGAAGACAAATCTAAAGTTCATACAGCGGTTCCAGTATTTGGAGGCAGCAGCGGCAAAAGCAGGAAAAAGCTTAAAGCAAATGTCACTGCCAGAAATGGATGCCTATTGGAATGAAGCCAAAACAAAAAGTAACCCAAAGTAAAAGGTTCTAAAAACTTAAACTTAACCAAGAGCCAATTGTAGATTTTGTATTTTTTTATGGGTATTATTTGATATTTTGCGTTTAAATCCCTAGGCTTGTATTTATGTTGCTCCAGAAGGCTTTAATGAAACAAGAATAGATAAAGCCCAAGTGAATTATTAAAGCAGAAAGAGCATTTACTTTTTAACAACAATTATTTTTAACAAACACAGTAACACAAAACAACTAAACCTAAATTTTTAGAACCAATGGAAAAAAAGAGTGCACCTGCAGCTGCAAAACCAGTACAAAAGAGTGAAGGCAAAGCAGGCTCAATGTTTGCAAGCATCGTTATTCCAATAGCAATTATCGCTGCGGTATGTATTTACCTGTTTATCTTGGGTAACCCAGCCAACTTTGAAGGCGGAAACAATGAAAACCACCCACTTCCTGGCAACATGCTAGGTCAGGTTTACAAAGGAGGTTTCATTGTACCAATTTTGATCGCGATTAACATCTTGGTAATCACTTTCTCAATTGAGCGTTTCTTAACCATCAGCAAAGCAAAAGGTGGTAAAGGCCTTGAGTCTTTCGTACGTAGCGTACGCCAGAAAATGAATGTGAATGACATCAACGGTGCTATTGCTATCTGTGACCAACAAAAAGGGTCAGTAGGTAACGTTGTAAAAGCTGGTTTGTTGAAATACCAGGAAATGCACAACGAGCATGGCATGACCAAAGATCAGCGTATCCTGGCCATCCAGAAAGAGATTGAAGAGGCAACTGCCCTTGAATTGCCAATTCTGGAGAAAAACCTGGTAATCATCTCAACTATTGCCTCTGTTTCTACTCTGGTAGGTCTGATTGGGACAGTATTGGGTATGATTAAAGCGTTCGCGGCCCTTGCAACGGCAAGTGGTGCCCCAGACGCAACCCAGCTGGCAAACGGTATCTCTGAGGCGTTGATCAACACCGCTCTTGGTATTACTGGTTCTGCCATCGCTATCATCGCGTACAACTTCTTTACCAGCAAAATTGATGAGTTGACTTACAGCATTGATGAGGCTTCTTACAGCATCATCCAGACGTATGCTGCAAATCATACTGAAAGCAATAGAGCTGTTTAATTGAACTTCTTATTTAGAAGGAACCCAAAATGCCAAAAGTAAAAGTACATAGAACCTCTCCATCCCTGGACATGACCCCCATGGTGGACTTGGCATTCCTTCTGGTAACGTTCTTCATGTTGATTTCGAAGTTCGCACCAGAGGAAGTGCTGGTAGTGGATACGCCTTCTGCAACAACAGAAATCAAAGCCCCAGATGCCAACATTATCACCATTAGCATTGGTAATGATGAGCGGGTTTTCTTTGGTGTAGATGACAAAAACACTAAACTGAGACTGATAGATAAGGTCAGTGAGAAATATGGGGTAGCCTTTACAGATGCTGAGAAGCAGACGTTTTCTACCTTAGCCTCCTTTGGGATGCCTATTTCGCAGCTGAAGTCTTACCTATCCCTGAAGCCGGATGACATGAAAAAGGTGAACCAGCCAGGTATTCCTATTGATTCTGCAAGAAATGAGCTGGGTGACTGGGTACAATTAGCCCGTTATTCTAACCCTCAATCTATTGTAGCCATTAAAGGAGACCAGACGGCAGGATACCCGGTGGCAGGCCGTGTGATTGAAATCTTACAGGATAAAAATGTAAACCGTTTCAATCTGATCACTGACATGGAAGCGAAACCTCGTAACTAAAAGGGAAAAGAAATGGCAGAAATACAACAGCAAGGCGGCGGCGACGAAGGCGGTAAGAAACGGGCCAAGAAAGGCTCTACCAAGGTAGACATGACTCCCATGGTAGACTTAGGCTTCCTGTTGCTTACATTCTTCGTAATGACCACCACCTTGGCTAAGCCGCAGATCATGGAGATCAACATGCCGGTGAAGCCAAAAGACAGAGAAGAGCAGATGGAACTGAAAGCGTCTAATGCTTTCACCATATTGCTGGGAGCTGATAATGGTGTTTACTACTACCGCGGACTGCACCAACCTAACGTAGGCATCATTCCTGCTTTAGAAAAAAGTGACTGGTCTGCAAAAGGAATTAGGAAAGTAGTTGCTGAGTCAATCGCAGCTAACCCTAACCTGGTAGTTCTGATCAAAGCAGATGAGACCTCTTCTTATAAGAATCTGGTAGATATCTTAGATGAAATGGCCATCACTGGAACTCAGAAATACGCTATTGTAGAGCTGGACAACGCAGATGCTGGTTTACTTAGAAAAACTGAAGGAGGGCAATAATGGATAATCAACGTTTAGCAACCGCCACTCTTGATGAAATGGTCTTTGAAGGCCGTAACAAAGAGTATGGAGCCTTCATGCTGCGTAAGCTGTATTACAAGCATGTTAACCGCGCTATTATTATCGCTATCCTGCTTTTCGTTCTCTTCTTGAGTATTCCTTTGATACAGTCAATGTTCAAAGAAGAAGAAGAAGTGATCAAAGCTCCGGTAGTGAAAGTGGTAGACTTAGCAGCTCCGCCATCTGTGGAGAAGGTAGTACCACCACCACCGCCGCCACCAGATGCACCACCACCGCCACCACCAGTGCGTTCTACCGTTAAGTTCACGCCTCCGGTAGTGAAGAAAGACGAAGAAGTTACCAAGGAAGAGATTCCAGACGTAAAGGAACTGCAGAAAACAGATGCAGGAACTGCCACGGTGAAAGGTGACCCTACGGCACCACCTACCTTAGAAGGCATTGAGAACGGGACTGGCCCAGTTGGCCCTGTTCAAGAAGTCTTTGAAGAGAAAGTGTACATTGCCGTTGAGAAAATGCCTGAATTCCCCGGCGGGCAGACTGCTATGATGAAGTACATGGCAGACAAGTTCCGGATGCCATCTGCCGCAACCAGAGCCAACGCCGAAGGTACTGTAGTACTTTCTTTCGTGGTTGGCCCAACTGGTGAAATAAGCCAGATTGAAGTCTTGAAAGGCTTGGGTTATGGTTTAGATGAAGAGGCTGTACGGGTAATCAAGAGCATGCCGAAATGGTCTCCTGGTGAACAAAATGGTCGTAAGGTTTCTGTGAAATATACAGTTCCTTACCGTATTGTGATCAAATAAGGACTCTTCAGCTAAATAGAAAAAACTCCGGAAACCGATGATCACTTGATGATCGGTTCCCGGAGTTCTTTTTTACCAACCTGCCTTGTTCTATTTCTTATCTCTATTTCAAATACAAAAGAGAATGACGTATCAAAGAAGGCCGCCCCAGAAGAAACCTACCAGCGCCTACCATAACATTATGAAATATGTTTCCCTGGTAATGGTGTTCATATACTTTGGTTTTGGCTTGTACGTATTACTGTCAAGCCCAGACCAAATAGCGCTCCCCAAAGAGTACAAAATAATAATAGGTGGTCTGCTCGTTTTCTATGGTTTTATTAGATTTGTAAGGGCTTACCAGGAATATTTTAAAAAGAACAGACGCTATGAGGAGTAGAAGCTTTCTGAAAAACATGTGCATAGCAGGCGCTGTTGCCATTTCTGTCTCTGCCTGTAACACGTCTGGCAGTAAAACGCTTGATACCCCTACCTCTGGGAGTATCACAATAAGTGTTGACGAAACATTTGCCCCCATTATTGAATCTCAAATTCATACGTTTGAGAATCTCTACAAGTATGCCAATGTAGAGGCGGCATATAAACCAGAGGGCCAGGTCATGCAAGATTTAATTAATGACACGGTACGCTTTGTAGTAGCCACCAGACAATTGACCTCTGAAGAAAAACAGGCCTTTGAAAAATTGAAGATTACCCCCAGAATCACCAAAATTGCGGTTGACGGGGTGGCTCTTATCTTACACAAAGACAACAAAGACACTACCCTTACCATGCAGCAGGTACGGGATATTTTCACCGGCACCATTACTTCCTGGAAACAGCTGGACTCATCTGCCCCAGATGCCCCTATCACTATTGTATTTGATAACAGCAACTCCAGCACCTCCAGGTTTATAGTTGACTCTATTAACCAAAAGAAGCCTTTGCCGGGCAATACGTATGCTTCTAGCTCAAACAGTAACCTGGTTGATTATGTAGCGCAGAATAGAAACTCCATTGGGGTAATTGGAGTAAACTGGATCAGTGACCGTGATGACAGCACCACAACCAGCTTCCTGAACAAGATAAACGTAGTGGGAATTAGTACTAAAGAAAAGCCATCTTCTGAAGACGATTTTGTACAGCCTTACCAAGCATACCTGGCCCAAGGAACTTATCCGCTAAGGAGAGAGGTTTTTATAATAAGCCGGGAAGCCCGTGCAGGTCTTGGCACAGGATTTGCATCTTTCATTGCTGGTGACAAAGGGCAACGTATCATTTTGAAATCTGGCCTTGTTCCGGCATCAATGCCGGTACGAATTGTGGGGTTTGCCCAATAAATGCTTAAAAAGTTTTACTAACTCAAAACAAACATACCTAATGATTAAGAACTGGAAAACGTATGGAGTTTTGGCAGCCACCCTGTTCTCGGCTGCTGGAGTCTCAGCCCACAGCTTTAACGGGTTGCGTTCTGGTAGCTTTGAACACATAGCCAATGCCACTTACTCCTCAACATATTCAACTCTTGCTGCACAAGATGCCTCTGCCGCTGACCTTGTAAAACAAGGAAAGGCTGCTCTGGTTCAGAACAAGACTGCTGAGGCGCAGCAATTGTTTGACAGGGCTTTGAAAATGACGAAGTCTAAAGACAACAACATCAAGATCATGATAGGTCAAGCCTATCTTGATGCTGGTGTGAAAGATCTGGCCCCAGCCATTGCTGTCTTAGAAGATGCAGTAAGCAAAGACCAAAAAAATGCTGACGCCTTTGTTCTGCTAGGTGACGCCTATCTGAACCATAAGAACATTGATGGCGGCAAAGCAATGGCCAACTATGATAAAGCCATTGCCTTAAACAGTAAAAGCCCTAAAGCCTACCTGCGTAAGGGACAATTATATGTGCAGTCAAGAAACTTTCCGGCAGCCAAAGAAGCTCTGGAGGCAGCCTTGGCCGCAGATCCTAACTACGCCCCTACGTACTTAGAATTGGCAGAGCTGTATTATAGAGCAAACCAGATGCCTAAAAGCTCTGAGTACATCAAGAAGTATGTTTCTATGGCAGAGAATACGCCAGAGACCCGTGCCAAGTATGCCTCTATTCTGTACCTGACCCAGGATTATACTACTGCCCTACCAGAAATTCAGTCGGTGCTGAAAAGTGACCCAGACAACATTGCGATGAATCGTCTGCTGGCTTACACGTACTTGGATACCAAGCAGAACGAGAAGGCACTGGAAGCCATGAACAACTACTTTGCAAAGTATGATGAGTCTAAGCGTATTCCTTCTGACTATGAGTATTACGCCAATATCTTAGTGGCTAACAAAAAGACGCAGGAGGCTGTAGATGTCATCACAAAAGCAAAACAGCTGGATCCAAAGAACCCATTATATGATGATTTGCTAGCTAAGCAGTATACCACTTTAAAGAACTATCCGAAAGCGATTGAGGCGTATAAGGCAAAATTTGCCGTTACACCACCAAGCAATACAGATTTGTTCTATTATGGCTACACCCATGAACTGAATGAAGATTATAAGACGGCAGATAGTGTATATGCTATAATCACCACTAACAATCCTACCTATGCGTATGGACACCTGTGGAGGGCCCGTGTTAACTCCAACCTTGACCCGGAAAGTACAGAGGGTTTAGCCAAGCCACACTATGAGGAGTTCATTAAGGTAACCTCGGGAGACAAAGAGAAATACAAGAAGGATTTGGTGACAGCCAACAACTACTTAGGGTATTACTATTATCTGAAGAAAGATAAGACAAATGCCACAAAACACTGGCAGGAAGTAAAAGCTCTTGACCCTACCAATGTACAAGCTACAGATGGTCTAAAAGCTTTAAAATAGACTGATCATAAAAAAAGCCCCTCAAAATTGAGGGGCTTTTTTTATGATCAGTTTATAGCCGGTTTTACCTTCTTTTCAGAAAAGTAGCCAATAAACAGACGCAAGGTTTCACTTCTGAATATGTGATTCTGTTAACTGAACCACGCCTTTCAGCAAAGGAAGAATTAAATTAAAATTTCTAAAAGAAGCCTTCTAAAGTGCCCCCTCCTAACTAATAGAATATCCTAAAGACGGAAGACTGGTTTTAGCCTGATATACAAAAAACAGGCCGGAAACAGACATATAGTAAGAGGAGTAATTTGAAGAGTTGTTTCTGTAACCAGGAGAGGAGTCTAGCTTGACGAATGAAAATTGCCCGTATTACAACTAAACAAAGGTCTTTCTGTTTAGTTACTGATTACCTAAATAAACGGATACATTCGCTTCTATCAATTACTACAGAAGCTTCTCAATGATAAACTCGCAAGATTAGAGAACTCTTCAAGCACAAAAAGTAAGGTACTCTGACTTCGGAATA
This sequence comes from Rufibacter ruber, assembly GCF_014138425.1. Classification (NCBI taxonomy): domain Bacteria; kingdom Pseudomonadati; phylum Bacteroidota; class Cytophagia; order Cytophagales; family Hymenobacteraceae; genus Rufibacter; species Rufibacter ruber. Next base: position 226,302 of record NZ_JACJIQ010000008.1, on the reverse strand, counting down.
AATACACCTTATTCGTTCATGATTCAGGCTTTTACAAAATATAACTCTGCAAAGCAACCTTAATCTACTTTGGCAGAAGAAGCACCATAATCATCCAACACGTCTCATATAAATATGCACATTGAACCCATCATAACTTGTACCTCTGGCCAACTTATAACCGACTGTTAATTACCTCCCCATATTGCCGCCACCTCTCCAGACCCGTCATAAAATCTGAAGGCAAATCTGAGTTAAACTGGATCTGTTCATGGGTTCTTGGATGTACAAATCCAAGCGACTTGGCATGCAATGCCTGCCGGGGCAATATGTCAAAGGTATTCTGCACAAACGCCTTGTAAGATCCAACCGGCTGGCCTTTTAAGATCTTGTCGCCACCGTACGTGGCATCATTGAATAGTGGGTGCCCCAGATGTTTCATATGAGCACGTATCTGGTGCGTTCGTCCGGTTTCCAGATTACATTTAATCAGGCTGCAATAATGGAAACTTTCCAGCACCTCATAATGCGTGATAGCCGGTTTCCCAAAATCACCGTCTGGATATACAGCCATTACTTTCCTATCCTTTGCACTACGGCCAATATTCCCCACTATTGTCCCTTTAGGTTCTGCCGGGACTCCCCACACCAAAGCGTAATAGGTACGTTCAATAGAATGGTCAAAGAACTGTCTGGCTAAGTGGGCCATTGCCAATTCAGTTTTAGCAATCACCAAAAGGCCAGAGGTGTCTTTGTCTATACGGTGCACCAGCCCTGGTCTGATCTCACCGTTTCTGGAAGTAGGCAGATTCTGCAGATGGTAGACCAAGGCATTCACTAGCGTACCAGACCAGTTATTATAGGCTGGGTGCACCACCATGCCAGCCGGCTTATCTACCAGTAACACATCTTCATCTTCAAAGACAATGTTCAATGGGATATTCTCAGGCAGTAATTCGGTCTCTCGCGGCGGTGTGGCCAATGTAACCGTAATCACATCAAGTGGCTTTACCTTGTAACTGGACTTGATAGGCAGCCCGTTTACGCGCACAGATTCTACTTTGATTGCCTCTTGCAACTTATTGCGGGTTACATTGGGCAACCGGTCCATTAAAAATTTATCCAGCCGAAGCAGCGCCTGCCCCTTATCAACCACAATTCTGTGGTGTTCATAGAGTTCATCAGAGTCAGAACTCTCTACAATGTCCTCTTCATCATACCTGTCGGGCTGCAGCATACTCTGTAGTTTTCTCTGGTTTTGGAAAGTTTAGCGCAAAAATAAAGAGCCGATGGCACAATGCCACCGGCTCTTACTAAAACTATCTAAGAGATTACTTCTTCTTAACAGGTGCGGTAGTTCCAGCAGGCTTAGAAGAAGCCGCAGGAGAAGTTGTAGGAGCAGCACCTTTAGGGGCCGGGGTTACACCTAATTTCTTTAGAACCAGATCTGTGAAATTATTACCGTCTTCCGGGCCATACAAGAGAGCTTCAGCAGTGAAAATGTGGGTATACCCATTTTCTTTAGCGGTTTCATCAATTGCCTTCTGAATTTTATTCATTACCGGCTCTAAAGCAGTCTGCTCTTTCTTTTGAAGGGAAGCGTCTGCATTACGCTGAAACTCCTCAATTTGAGTACGCAGGTTCATCAACTCTTTTTCTCTATCAGCTTTGATTACGTCAGTCATAGTAGAAACACCAGCCTGATAAGCTTTCGCTTTGGCTTCATAATCTTTGTATTTATTCTGAAGTTCTTTTTCAAATTGGCTGCTTGCGGCTTTCAAATCAGATTCAATCTGGCGGCTCTCAGGCAATTGGCTGATAATGTAGTTGGCGTTGGTGTACCCAATCTTTACGGTTCCAGTCTGTGCAAATGAAGCCACACTCACAAGTAAGAAAGCGGCTACCAACAGAGATTTCAATTTGTTCATTGTAAGGTATTAGTTTGTTTAATTGTTTTTCTTTTTAACAGGTGCAGGCTTACGGCCTGGGGTGGCAGGTTTGCTATTTGTGTCATTTCCCCCTGCCGGGATAGGTGGAATGTCAGCCGGGTCATCTACCAGAGCGCCTGCCGGCCTTTCTCCGGGGATACTCATTTCAGGGGTAGTCAAACCTAATTCCTCCAGCACAAATTCAGTATAATCATGTCTAGGGTCTGTATATAGCATCACCACATCCCCTGACTTATCAAACATAAAGTTCAAGCCTCTTTTGCGCACTACCTTCTCAACCGCCTCAAACAATTGGTCTTGCACAGGCCTAATCATTTCCTGACGCCTTTTAAAAAGCGAGCCTTCAAAGCCAAACGTCTTACGTTGGAATTCTCTCAACTCATTCTCCTTCCGGGTAATTTCCTCCTGCCGCTTCACTTTCATATCAGAGGTCAGGAGAATCTCTTCTGCCTGGTAACTCTTCTGGAGTTTTTCCAGTTCAGCATGCATACCCTCCATTTCCTTTTGCCACCCCTGAGAAAGTTTTTCAACTTCAGATTGGGCATGGGCGTAAGCCGGCATTTTACTCAAAATAAATTCTGAGTCTATATAGCCAAAGCGCTGCGCATAAGAAACCTTGCTACACAGCAAGAACAGGCTTATGGCTACAAGATACTTCAGCTTTTTCATTTGTTACACTTATTACAATAACCTTACCAACTTTATCTGATCTGCTGACCAATAATAAAGTGGAACTGCCCACCATTCACACCTGGCCTGCCGGGCACGTCATCTAAGCCCCAACCATAGTCAAACCCAAGTAACCCGAACGCCGCCATGAACACCCTGGCTCCAAGGCCAACAGAACGGTACAGCTTAAAGGGATCATATTCACGGTAAGTACCAAAGTTGTTACCTGCCTCTGCAAACCCAAGAACAAATACTGTAGCGGCAGGGTTCAATGAGATGGGATAACGTAGTTCAGCAACGTATTTGTTGAAAGCTATACCACCCGGTGTCCCCAGCGGAGTAATACTCTCATCTTCATACCCCCGGAGGCCAATATAGTCAGTGGCCACAATAAAACCACCCCCGCCAAGACCAGAACCACCTAACCTAAATCTTTCAAATGGACCAATATTGCTTTTGGAGCTATAAGACCCTATGAAACCAAAGTGGGCTCTTGTATTCAAAACCAGCTTTCCATTGCCACTAAGGGAGTGGAACCAAGAGGCATCAAACATCCACTTATGGAATTCAATCCACTGGAAGTTATTGGTATTATCCTTGAACAGGGAGTAGGGCGGCGTAAAGGTAGCCGTCAACCCAATAGATGACCCCATACGCGGATAGGTAGGTTGGTCAATACTGTTTCTGGAGAAAGAGGTTATAAAGGAGATATTGTTGGCATCTTTCAAATTGGCCGCTTCAGCGTAATTGGGGAAGATTAACGCCCCGTTACTCATATTATATCTGTAGTAAGACAGAGAGTTACTCAGTGTAAAGTTATCATCTGGCCATCTCAATCTACGGCCAAGGCTTGTAGAAACACCGGTAATATCAATATGAGCATCTTCTAACTGCCCCAGGTCATTAGCCTGAGAGAACCGCTGAATTGATTTGCTCAAGCTCACTGTGAAAGCATTAGGTCTGCGTCCGCCCAACCATGGCTCAGTGAATGAAAGGGAGTAAGACTGGTAGCGTTTTCCGTTGGCTTGTACATTCAATGCCAGACGCTGGCCATCACCAGAAGGAACAGGTCTCCATTCTTTCCAGTTGCCTGCTTTTCTGAGGGAAAAGTTGTTCAAGACCAGACCTACGGTTCCAACCGCACCTAGTCCACCACCCCATCCACCGGAAAGGGTAATCTGGTCGTTGGGCCGTTCCTCAACAGTATATTGAATATCAACCGTCCCATTCTCTTGATTAGGAATAGGATTCATGCCAATTTTCTCTGGGTCAAAATAGCCAAGGGTAGCTAATTCACGCTGAGAACGAATCAACATAGCCCGGCTAAAATTCTGCCCCGGCAAAGTACGCAGTTCACGCAGCACCACATGGTCACTGGTCTTAGTATTGCCTTGTATAGTAATCGCATTAATTTTTGCCTGAGAACCTTCACTGATGCGCAGCTCTAAATCAATAGAGTCACCTACCACTGCCACTTCTACCGGCTCAATCTGGAAAAACAGATAACCATCATCCATATACAAAGAAGTCACATCTGTACCTCTGGTTGGATCATAGTTGAGTCGCTTGTCTAGCTCCTCCTTATTGTAAACATCGCCTTTCTCCAAACCGAGCACGCGGTTCAGGACGGCATCATCATAAATGTAGTTCCCCCTCCAGGTAATATTTCTGAAGTAATATTTGTTGCCTTCATCTACCACCAGCCTAATGCCAATACGGTCATCGTTAATTTTATAGATAGAATCAGAGACAATGGTCGCATCTCGGTAACCTTCTTTGTTATAGAAGTCAATCAAGAGCTTTTTGTCTTGCTCATACTCAGATTTCTGAAACTTTGAACTGGTAAAGATCTTATAGAAGCTTTTCTCTTTGGTTTTCTTTAACTGCTTTTTCAGTTTTCTATCACTAAAGGCTTCGTTGCCGGCAATCTCAATATCACCAATCTTCACTTTTTCACCCTTGTCAACTTTTATCTCAAGCGCTACACTGTTGGCAATGACAGAATCCGGCGTCTGTTTGATCACTACCTGTGCATTCAAAAAGCCTTTTTCCTGATAAAACTTCTGCACGGCAGTGCGGGTAGAGTTGAGCAACGCATCTGTCACCACCCTTCCTTTGTTCAAAGAAATCTTTTCCTGAATATCTTCAGCATTTGATTTGGAGACGCCAGAGAACTCAAAGCGGGACAGCCTTGGTCTTTCTGTCAGGAAAAAATCAAGATAAATCTTATCTCCCTCAATTTTAGTGGCTCTCACATCTACCCCACCCAGAATACCTTGGTCCCATAGCTTTTGAATGGCTCTGCCAATAGCGTCTCCCGGAACTTCAATCTCATCTCCAATTTTTAAACCGGTTAATGAAATTAACGTATTAGGATCTAGGAACTTTGCCCCACTTACGGTAATACCACCAATTTCATATTTACGCGGATTCGCGTAATCAATAGAGGCTGCTGCACTGCTGCTACCAACACCAAGCCTGATTTGGGCCGTAGCCGTTACACCAGACATTACTAGAAGGCATAACAGCCAAAAGTACTTACTCATTAAGAATGTGCTTTTTGTAATTGTTCACTTGTTTTGCCAAACCGTCGTTCCCGCTGCTGAAAGGCAAAAATGGCTTCGTATAAATGCTCCTTCCTGAAATCTGGCCACAGCAAATCTGTTATATACAGCTCTGTGTAAGCCAATTGCCACAGTAAGAAGTTACTGATTCGCTGTTCGCCGCTGGTTCTGATTAACAGTTCAGGGTCAGGGATGCCAGCAGTAGTCAGGTGCTGCTGAATGGTTTCTTCAGTAATATGAGCAGCAGACAGTTTCCCTTGTTCTACCAAAGAAGCCACCTGCTTCATAGCATTGACCAGTTCCCAACGGCCGCTGTAACTCAGGGCTAAGACTAACGTCATTCTGGAGTTTTGGCTGGTTAATTGAATAGCCTCCTCCAGCTCTCTCCTGCAGGCATTCGGCAGCGCCTCCCGGTCCCCAATTGCCTGCAGTCTGATATTATTCTTCGTTAAGGTATCCGTCTCCTTCCGGATGGTGTTCACCAACAACTGCATAAGGGCATCTACCTCATATTTGGGTCTTGACCAGTTCTCAGTAGAAAACGCGTACAGGGTCAGGAACTTTATTCCCAGTTCTGCCGCTGCCTCAACCGTATCCCGTACTGCTGTGATAGCATTTTGGTGACCAAATATTCTAAGATTCCCCTTTTTCTTCGCCCACCGTCCGTTCCCGTCCATGATAACGGCAACATGTTGTGGCAAATTGCCTAGATCTAACTTTTCCTTGAGGCTCATTAAAAAGAAATTTCAATGCAATTTAGGAAAAGCCTGACAAATAATACCTATTAAAGAATTCTTGTTCCCTTAATACGAAGAGATTAATTAGAAGGTGGGGCAGTTGATTCTGTAAAAAGTGTAGGAAATACTGATGCCGTTGTAGAAGTACCAGTCTTTGTCATGCTGGTTCATTACCCGCTCATTCTGAAGCGAAAGGTTGTCAAAATCATCTGTAAACAGCATTCTTGCCCCAAACTCCAGCCCCAGGTTCCATCTATGCGACAGGGCATATTTGGCTCCCACTCCTATAGGAACCGCCAAAGCAAATGAGGTACGGTAAGGATCATTACTATTATTATTGGCCGGATAAATAATTTCAGGATTCACCGCAGTGGTTTTGTTGTTATAAACCAAGCCGGCTACGCCCAGGGTAAAGTACGGTGTCCATCTTACCCTTCTCCTGAAATCATAATAGTCCAGAAAATTGTAGTCTATACCTGCGGCAAGCTCCAGCATGCTGGTAGTAACGGTAGCTTTTCTAAAATCAGCGAGCGGATGCCGTTCAGCATACTGCTCATCTTTGGCAGTTATTCGCCCCAGCAGCAAACTTCCCCTCAGGGCAAGCGCGCGGGACATATCTTTTTTATAAAAAACTGTAAGCGCAGGTCTATTGCTCAGGAAACGGTACCTGGGGGCTACATCACCTTTGTACACCACACCTCCAATACCAAGCCCCAGTTCACTGGTGCTGCGCTCCTGCTGTTGGGCACAAACAGGGGCCACAAAAAAAACACTCCCTATTTGAACCAAGGCGCAAATAAGGAGTGTGCGTACGTTCTGTAGAATCATGTACTAATACTCAAATATATCCGGATTAACGGAATTTAGGTCCTCTCACGTTAGGACGCAAAATATACGTTAAGGTTACACCCGTGGTAATATACCAGTCCTTGTCAGATGAATCTCCCCGCTGATCGCCTTTCAGGCCGTAACCACGCAGATGAGGGTAGCCACTAGCATCAGTGACAGGTATATTTCTAGGATTGTCCTGAGGGAGAGATCCCGCCGCGGCCGCGCTTCTATCAGATAAAACAGCAGCAACAGGGTTTAAGTCAGCCTTGTCTGCATAAACAGTACTCACATCATCAATGTAATCAGTGAATGTTTTACGCCACGTAATCTCAAACCCAACATCCCAGCGCTTATCCAATCTGTACTTGACACCCAAACCTACAGGAATCGCAAACTGCACCCGGCTGTATGGTTTTGGATAGCCTTCACCGTTCTCTGCGTACTGACCTTCTGTTCCTAAAGGCTGCAGTTCATACCAACCTGTAGGGATAGCACCTCCGTCATAGTAAGCTTTGGGGTTGTGGTGGAAGACAGCCACCCCGGCAAAGGCATAAGGGGTGAAATCAGGACGCCGCAAGTAGGTTCTGCGGTTTTCAAATAGATCAAACACCGCAACGGTGCTTAACTCCTTGATATCATTTCTAAAGCTTAGATTACGTCTATAGCGTGGCAAGTTTTCACTCTCATCTGGTGAAGCACTTTTGCTGTCATCACCCGTTATACGGCCCCAAGTAAAAGTAGCCCTACCAGAAATCCTGGGGGTAAATTTTCTGGTGAAGAAGACAGACAAACTTGGTCTGGTAGAACTTAAGCGCAAGCTGGTAAAGTCGGCCTCAGGGGTTACATCACCAAAGTAATTCATGGCATTCAAGCTTACCCCTACACTGTTATACAAGTTCCTTCTGTTAAAACGCTGTGCTTCAACCTCCGGCATAGAGGCAAAAACCAAGGTAAGCAAAATCAAAGAAGTAGAGAATATGTTTTTCATGCCATCAACTGTTACTAATAAATCTTTTTTGCAGCACAATTTACTTGTACTGCCACGGGCAAAATTATAACTATTTTTCAATATAAGAAGCAGATATATAGACATTATGAATATATAACTATTTCTTAACCATTTCGTTGGTCCAGTCCCCAGTGCATTTTAGTACGCAAAGTGGTTAAAAAGTTAACCTGATTTAGCTTTACTAATCTTGCATTGAAATCCTCCCGGCGCACCGCTAACTGAATAGAAGCATCTACCGGTCTTGACCTGGAATCTAAAGACACAAGGTACCTGGTACTCCTTCCTTCAATCTCAAACGAAATCACACTTCTGTCTGAGACTACCAGAGGGCGTACATTCAGGTTATGAGGGCATACGGGTGATATGACAAAATTGTTTGTCTGTGGCATCATCACCGGGCCACCGCAGCTAAGTGAATAGCCGGTAGAACCGGTAGGCGTAGCTACAATCAAACCGTCTGCCCAATAGGAGTTCAGATATTCCCCGTCTATGTACGTATGCACCGCAATCATAGATGAAGTATCGCGCTTTAAAATTGAAAATTCGTTCAGCCCGAAGTTTATGCCGTCAAAAACTTCCTGATCACTGTCAAGATGGATCAAAGAACGCTCTTCAATGGTATAATGCCCTTTCAAAAGACCATCAACGGCAGACTCTAATTGGGCATAGGGCACAGACGCCAGAAAGCCCAGACGCCCCATGTTAATTCCCATAATGGGAATCTGCAGCGGCCCAACATACGTGACGGCATCCAGCAAGGTACCGTCTCCGCCCAGGCTGAGCATATGAGAGACATCTTGTAAATTGGTCTCTCGGTTGTAAAAATCAGCTTCAGGGGGAATAGAGAGATGTGGTGTCAGGCATTCAGCAAAGCTCTCTGAGACCGTCACCTGTATACCTTGGCGTAGCAGGATCTCAAAAAGCTGCCGCACAAAGGGCACCACCTCTTCTTTCACTGGTTTACCTATGATTGCTACTTTCATGACAGAGGCTGGTCTGTTAGAGGCTAGGTCTAGTTAAGTCCCAGACTATAAGGAAAGGCACTAGAAGCTACCGCAGTTTTGCTTTGTTTTCAGAAAAAGAGGCCAAAAACAGCTATTGAACCTGACAGCGGCTACAACTGCACTATTTAAATATTCAGATACCGCATGAGCAAATCAAGGCGGTCATTGTCATCTTGGGTTTCTGCGCCGTCCTGGAACTGGGCGGTGATTTTGTAGCCGAACCGCTCCAAGGTAGCCACAATACGGGTCAGGTCAACGGTGTTGATTTTAAGCGTGAGCTTCATCTTGAAGATGTCGGCCTCATCTGGTGAGACGTAGGCGCTCAGGATCTTGGCGTTGTTTGACTCCACCAGCCGGCTGATCTCACTCAAAGAATAGTCACGCTCGGCCATGCAGAGCACCAGAATGCCGCCCTGTCCTTGCATGGCAGACATTTGCCCGAAGGCGGCAATGGTGTCATTCACGGTAATCACGCCCAGGTATTCCTGCAAATCATCTAAGACCGGCACCACCTGAATCTTGTTTTTGATGGCCACTTCCATGACGTTGTAAAAATGCTGGTTCTGCTGCACGTGCACGTGCTCAAAGTCAAACGGAATGTTCTCCAGCACCAGGTCCATGTCTTTCGCCTCCAGCACGTTTTCTTCGGTGACCAGGCCCAGGTATTTTCTGTTCTTGACCACGGGCAGCTGGTTCAACCGGAACTCTTCCATCCAACGCACGGCTTTCTCACCAGAGTCAGAGAGTTTGAGGGGCGGCACCATCTGGTTTATCAGTTCTTCAGCAATCATACAGACGAAGTCTTTAGCAGGAATTTCTCTAAGATACTGTTAAAAGCGTCTGGATGTTCCATCATGGGCGCGTGGCAGCAATGGTCAATAAAATGCAGTTCCGAATTCTGGATTAATCTATTGAACTCATGCGCCACCATGGGCGGCGTGATGGTGTCATTCAGTCCCCAGATTAACAGCGTGGGTGCCTGAATGTTTACCAGGTCCTTGCCCATGTTGTTCCGCTGCGCGGATTTGGCAATAGAAATGATTCTGAGAACCTTGGGGTTGCTGTTGGTGATGTCAAACACCTCGTCAACCAGTTCTTTGGTGGCCACTTTGGGGTCATAGAACGTGTACTCTACGCGCTCTTTCACAAACTCATAGTTGCCGCGCTTGGGGAACGAGCCGCCCATGGAGTCTTCAAACAGGCCCGAGCTGCCGGTGAGCACCAGCCGCTTCACGTGGCTGGGGTTCTTGAGCGTGTACTCCAGCGCCACGTGCCCGCCCAACGAATTTCCTAATAAACTTAAGTCTGACAGTTGCTTGTACGCCACAAATTCCTCTACAAACTCCACCAGCCCGGGCACGCTGGCCTGGGTGAGCGGCATCTCATACAAGGGCATGAGCGGAATCACCACGCGGTAATTTTTCTGGAAATAAGAGACCACGCCGTGCCAGTTACTCAACGCCCCAAACAGGCCGTGCAGCAACAGAAGCACTTCGCCCTGGCCTTCGTCAATGTATTCAAACCCGCCTTCCTTCTTGATTTCCAAGTTCATGTGAGAAAATCGCTTGTATGATTGGTCAATAGAAACAACTATAGAGGTGTAATATTAGCAATATTCAGCCAATTTTTGAGCATCTGCAGTCCGTACTGCGTAAGCGCGGCCTCCGGATGAAACTGCAGCGCATATAAGGGCAAGGTACGGTGCCTGAACGCCATGAGTTCGCCCTCCTGCGTTTGCGCCAGCGGCACAATGGCCTCTGGGGTTTCCTGCAACACCAGCGAATGGTACCGCACCACCTGCACCGTTGGGGGTATTTGGTCAAAGATTGGGTCTTCCGCGCAGCGGATGTGGGAGATTTTGCCGTGCATGGGCCTGATGGCTTTCACCACCCTAGCCCCGAAGAACTGCCCCAGCGCCTGGTGCCCCAGGCAAATGCCCAGCATGGGCAGCCGCGCATGGTAGTGCTCAATGACCGCTGGCATCACACCCGCCTTCTCTGGCGTACCCGGCCCCGGCGACAGCACAATGCCCTTCAGCGGAAGCTCTTGCAGTTCTTCCAGCGGCACATCATTGCGCCGCACCTCCACCTCTGCGCCCAACTGCCGGAAGTAGTCATAGAGGTTGTAGGTAAACGAATCAAAGTTGTCTAAGAGCAGCAGCACAGGGAAGAAACGGGCGGAGGTGGGAAAAAGATATTTCTGTTTTTGGCCTGTTTTGGGGAAAAGAGGCTGGAAACGGGAGGATAGAACGGTAAATGTTAATTACGGATAGCTCCTATAAATCAAACAGGATTTTCAATTTCTTATCTATCTCTGTCTGTTGCATGGTTGAAAGAAAACCCAACTGCCTTTTGATTAAATTCTTCGGTATGGTTACTATTTTGTGAAGCTTAATGACAGAATCAACAGAAAGCCCGGTGGGTTTAAAGTCTTTGCTTTTCTTCTCAATGAGTACGTCAGTTGGTTCAAGCGATGGCGGAAGTTGGCTACTGATAAAGGCAATCACCACATGGTTGTAAAAGCCGATTTCATTGGTCAGGCAGACGGCTGGTCGTACTTTGGCCCCGCTGAAATCATCAAACGGGAAAGGCACCAGTATGATTTTCCCTTTAGTCATGGAACGGCTTGCCGTCGGTGAGTTTGTAGATATCCTCTTGCTCATCCTTCAGGAAATCAAACGCCGGATTACCGGCCATTGCCTTCAACCACAGCTTTTCCTCTTGCTCATCTTCATCAGACAGGAGAATAATCACCTTTACGTTTTTCTCCCTCATCAGCAAAGGATTGTCTAACAGCAGATTTCCTTTCTTATCTATTTTCCCCGTTACCTCAATCGCTCTCATAGTTCTTTCCTTTTGTGTAAGATACGGAAATGGGGATAAAATATTTCATTCTTACTTCTTTGCAAGCTGAATGTTATTTTCTGTTTTCGGCCTGTTTTAGCCAAAACAGGCCGAAAACAGAAACCTCAAGCAAAATCCTCCAACGCCTCTTTCCCGAAGGGAATTACCCATTGCACAAAGGCCCAGGCGTTGGGCGCGGCGTCAACAAAGAAGGGATACACGCTTGACTCGCGGGTGGTCTGGAACATAGTATCTACGCCGGTAGAATGGGCGAAGTACACCAGCAGGCAGATGGCAAAGGCCCACTTCCCGCCGCCCACGGCCGCGCCCAGCAGGTTATCCATCATCCCGAAGGGCGTGAGGTGCACGGCTTTTTTCACCACCACGCCCATGGCGCGCACGGCAAACCCGATGCCCACAAATACCAGCAGATAGGCCACAAATCCGGCCCCGGTGCCCAGCCATTCCTGCACGTACGGCGTGGCCAGGCTCACCAGCTTCACCCCGAAGACCGTGACCACCACCAGCGTCACCATAGACGCCAGCTCCAGCACCACCCCTCTGAAAAAGCCCCGGAAGGCCCCGTACGCCACCGGCAGCAGCAGGAAATAATCAAACGTGCTCAATCTGAGTAAAACTTAGGCGTTCGGGTTGTTGAGGAGCGCGTTCACGGCGCTGGAAATGGCTCTGCCATCGGCTTGGCCGGCCAACTCACGGGAGGCCACGCCCATCACTTTGCCCATGTCAGACGGCCCCAGGGCACCCACGCGCTGAATGATTTCCAGCAGGCGCTCGCGCAGGGTTCCCTCGTCTAGTTGCTGCGGAAGGAATTCCTCAATAATGGCCAGCTCGGCCAATTCAATCTCCTCCAAGTCGGTGCGGGACTGGGCACGGTACACCTCCGCCGACTCGCGGCGCTGTTTGGCGGCTTTGGTCAACAGCTTCAGCTCAGCGTCTGGCGTGAGGGCCTCGGCGGCGCCTTTCTCGGTCTCGGCCAGCAGAATCTGCGATTTGATTCCGCGCAGCGCCTGCAGGCGGGTTTTATCTTTGGCCAGCATGGCTTGTTTGATACCGGCTTCTACTTTTTCTTTCAGGCTCATAGTTTTAAAGTTATTCCGCTCCGGTCAAAGAGCGGCGGTGTGAAAATCATTTAGGCAAGTGCCGCGTAGTTTGTTTTATATTTGCCGAAGAACACGTTTATATTTCCCGTAGGAGAAACGTAAATCTTTTGCACCATGACCAAACTCAGCGTAAATATAAATAAAATAGCCACGTTGCGGAACGCCCGCGGCGGCAACCGCCCTAACGTAGTACAGGCCGCCCTGGATTGCGAGCGGTTCGGGGCGCAGGGTATCACCGTGCACCCGCGGCCAGACGAGCGCCACATACGCTACCAAGACGTGTACGACCTCAAAAAAGTGGTCACCACCGAGTTCAACATTGAAGGCAACCCCACCCCCGACTTCATCAAGATAGTCAAAGAAGTGAAGCCCGAACAGGTGACCCTGGTGCCAGACGCGCCTGATGCCATCACCTCCAACGCCGGCTGGGACACGCTTAAACACAAAGATTTTCTGGTAGACGTGATTGCCCAATTCAAAGAGCTGGGCATTAGGACCTCTATCTTCGTAGACCCCATCACCGCGCAGGTAGAAGGTGCCGCCCTCACCGGTACCGACCGCATAGAGCTCTACACCGAAGCCTACGCCCACCAATATTTAACCAACCGCGAAGCCGCCGTAAAGCCCTACGCTGAGGCGGCCCGCGTAGCTGCGGAATGTGGTCTGGGCCTGAACGCCGGCCATGACTTAGACTTAGACAACCTTCGCTACCTCAAAGAGCAGCTGCCCAATTTGGCTGAGGTCTCCATCGGCCACGCCCTTATCTGTGACGCGCTGTATTTGGGCCTGGAGAACACCATTCAGCTGTACCTGCGACAGTTGAATTATTGATGGTGTTTTCCGTTTTCGGCCTGTTTTTCAAAAAACAGGCCGAAAACGGTAATTATGTAAGGCACAAGCAGACAACTGCACCATGAGGATAGATTGGGAAAGCGAGAGCAGAGACAGAGGCAAGAAGAATAAAATTTAAATGGCCCAAGAAGCCTTGTTTCGCAAGCCCCTCTCCCACTCTGTCATCCTGAAAGGAACTTGTGGGCGAACTAGAAAAGCATTCAGCAATCGCTGTTACCGTTCGCCACCTAGGTCTTTCCAAGATGACAAAAGGGAGTGAAGGCGTCTGTAGAAACTCTGCTCCCGTTCGCCCACAAGGTCCTTTCAGGATGACAAAAAAGTAACAGGGCTGCCTCAAAAAAAGCATCAGAGGATAATAGCTTCACCGCCACCTTTTTAAGAGAAAAATCACCCCATGACCCACCCCCTGTTTTTAACCTGTTTTCAGAAAAACAGCCCTAAAACGCACCGCCCATGCTAGGCATGCTGTTCAAGATAGCGGCCTTTGTGGTGGTGGCGCATTTTGTGGTGCGGTTCCTGCTGCGCGTGTTTAATCGGCAGGGCCGGGTGTATTATCTCACGCCGGCGCGGCAGTTTAAGCTGGTGTTCTGGTCGTTGATTAGCTTCTGGCTGGCTTTGGTCATGTTCGGGTTGCTGCTGCGCGAGCATACAGACACGCACCTTGAGCGTATTTTGGCCATCGCCCTGGGCGGAATCCTGTTTTTGTTCTCCTTGCCCACCCTGCTGGTGCATTTCCAGTACTGGCGGCATGAGCGGGAAAGCGCGCTGGAGTTGGAGAAAGACACCAGAACCGCACTGCTGCTCCGGCCGGGGCAGAAATACCTGTTGCAGCAAAGCCAAATTAGGCACATACTGGAGACACGGTGCTCGTCTAAAAGCGTCTTCTGGAAAGACTACGGTTATCTCACGCTCACGCTGCAGGACGGAAGGGCAGTCACCATCACTTCGCTGCTCATTGATTTAAATCAACTGAAGGCTCTTTGGCCCTACGTGCCGCTGCAAACCAGAACGAAATGGGTCTGTTTTCTGTAAAACAGGTCAGAAAAGTTACTTTTGCACGTCAACTTCAATCTCATGGAATTACACTACCGCACCATAGGCGAAGGCTCGCCGCTCTTGATTCTCCACGGCCTTTTCGGGTATTCAGACAACTGGCAGACACTGGGGAAGTATTACGCCGAGCACTTCAAGGTCTACCTGATTGACCAGCGCAACCACGGCCGGTCACCGCACACGCCAGACTTCAGCTACCAGCACATGTCTGATGACCTGCGGGAATTCATTGACCAGCACCAGATTCAGGACGCCGCCATCTTAGGCCACTCCATGGGCGGGAAAGTAGCTATGAATTTCGCGCTGCAGCACCCAGACAAGCTTTCAAAACTCTTAGTAGCTGACATTGCGCCCAAAGCTTACCCGCCGCACCATGACGATATCTTGGAAGGCTTCCATTCCATTGACTTAGAATCTTTGGAAAGCCGGCAGGATGCCGATGACCAACTGGCCCAGAAAGTCCCGGACTTCGGCACCCGCCAGTTCCTGCTCAAAAACCTGTACCGCACCGAGGATAACAAATTTGCGTGGCGCTTGAACCTGGAGTCAATAGAGGCCAACCTGGATTCTATTCTGGGCAACATTGAGTCAGACACGCCGTTCACCAAACCTACGTTGTTCCTACGCGGCGGCAACTCGCGCTACATCAAACCCGAGCAGGACACCGAGCAAATCAAGCGCTTGTTCCCCAACGCAGAGATACAGACCATTGAAAACGCCGGCCATTGGCTGCACGCCGAACAGCCGCAGGAGTTCTTCAAACTGTCAATGGCGTTTTTGCAGGGGTAAGGCTGGCGGAAATTGAAAGCCATTTTCCCTCCACTTTTGTCATTCTGAAAGAACCTTGTGGGCAAACGGCAAAGGCGTTTCAACCCCTCCAGACTTGCTAAATCTGTTTTCAGGAACAGCTCTTTCCCCGCTTGTGTCATTCTGTAAGGCCCTTGTAGCCGCACAGCCATAGCGTTTATTTAAGTAGTTTAGTTTATACCAGATGCCGTCCTCCTTTTTTGTCATTCTGGAAGAATCTTGGTGGCGAGCAAGAGAAGCGTTTTATGTAAAGCTACTACCGCTCGCCCCAAAGATCCTTTCAGGATGACAGAAAAAGAACTAGGCTAGAAAAGAGAAGAAGCCTGGGGAAGAACAAAAGCCCCCAGAAAACATGGCATCTGACTGCCCGCAGTAGCATTACCCACCAGAACCAGTACCAATAACTTATGACCACTTCCGCCAAAGGCACGCTTTTCTTAATCCCCACGGTTCTGGCCGATGACACCGCGGCGGCGGTCATTTCCCCGCAGGTGGCCGAAGTGACCGGCAGGCTGACCTATTTCATGGTAGAGAACGCCCGCACCGCCCGCCGTTACATCAAATCCATTGCGCCCGCGCAGGTCATTGAGGAACTGGCCATCACGGTCATTGACAAGAACTCTTCTGATACCGAACTGACTGCCGCTTTAAAACCATTGCTGGCCGGGCAAGACGGCGGCATCATCTCAGAGGCAGGCTGCCCCGGCGTGGCCGACCCTGGTGCGGAGTTGGCGCGACTGGCGCACCAACATGGCGTGAAGGTGGTGCCGCTGGTGGGGCCATCGGCGATATTGATGGGGCTGATGGCGTCTGGGTTCAACGGGCAAAGCTTTGCCTTTCATGGCTACTTGCCCATTGAGAAGCGGGACCGGATTCAGGCATTACGGGCGCTGGAGAAGGAGATGGTGCAGAAAGACCAGACCCAGATTTTCATGGAGACGCCCTACCGCAACCGCCAGATGATTGATGACCTGCTGCAGAACCTGGGCAAAGACACCAAGCTCTGCATTGCCGCCAACATCACGGGGCCCAATGAGTTCATCAAAACGCTCAAAGTAAGCGAGTGGAAAGGCAAGATACCGGACCTGCACAAACAACCGGCCGTCTTTCTGATCTATAGAAGGTAATTCTCCGGCTTTGCCGAAGACAAATGTGAACTTTGCGTTTTAGGCCTGTTTTGGCCAAAACAGGCCTAAAACGCAAAGAACAGGTATGGATTGCTTTGGCAATCTGCATGACAAACGGTCAACGTACGTTTTAACTCCCAACCATTTACCCTCACCCTAACCTTCTCCCAGAGGGAGAAGGAATACCGCTTTTTGCGTTTTGGGGCTATTTTCTGAAAAACAGGCTAAAAACAGGAAGTTAACCTTTACAGCAACCTATTTTCAAAAACTAGAAAAACGGGGCAGTTACTGCTATTACGTTTCGCGCGCAAGATCCCTTTAGCAGGACAGGTAGAGTGAATTTCTTCCGTAGAAAGAAGAATTGAGGCACTGCTGTTTTCGGGCTGTTTTTCAGAAAACAGCCCGAAAACAGAAATCACTATTTCCGCTGCAGCCAGCCTTCGGGGTTCAGGTTAGACTGGTTTTTCCAGATCTGGAACTGGAGCTCAGAGGTGCCCTCAGCATCTGTATAAACGGTGCCAATGGCTTGTTTGGCGTCTACCTCCTGCCCTTCAGACACATTCACAGTGCGCAGCTTGGCGTAGACGGTAAAATATTCGCCGTGCTGGATCATGACAATGTTGTTCATGCCCGGTATGGTCTGTACCGCCAATACTTTTCCGCCAAAGATAGAACGCACCTGCTCATTGGCACCGGTCTGAATATCAATGCCGCGGTTCTCTACCACCACACCTCTGAGTACGGGGTGGTTATGGCGCCCAAAACGCTGGGAGATAAACCCGCGGCCCACCGGCCACGCAAAACGGCCTTTGTTGCTGGCAAAGTTTGAGGAGAGGGCGGCTCCTTCTGGGGTAAGGGTTACGCGGTTGGTGCTGGCGGTAGATCTGGCGGGCTCTGTCGGTTCTGGGACGGGTTTTCCGGCCTTGGCGGCGGCGGCGGCTTCACGGGCGGCTTTGGCCTTGGCCGCGGCCTCTGCCGCACGGGCGGCGCGGGCAATCTCTTCGCGCACCAGCTCGGCAATCAGGTTATCCAGCTGCCGCACGGCCTGCTGCCGTTTCTCCACCTCCTGCTTCAGGGACTGCTCCTGCAGGCTTAACTGCTGAATCACCTGGTCCTGCTGGTCATGCATGGTGAGCAGGTTTTTGTTTTCCTTCAGCTGTACATCTAACAGGCTTTTTTTCTGCTGTTTCTGGGTGGTGAGGGTAGACAGTTGCTGACTCAGGTTCTGTTGCACCTGCTCAATGGCGGCGGCCTGCTTTTTACGGGCCTCTGTGTACTGCCGCAGGTACCGCATGCGGCGCATCATCTGGTTGAATGACTCTGAGGCAAACAGGAACATGAGCTTGTTGTAGCTGTTGGCGGTTTTGGAGGCGGCGTAAATCTGGCGGGCATACTCCTTCTTGAGCCGCTCCAGGTCAGACTGGGTCTCAGAGACTTTTTCTTCTGTGGTTTGCAGGTCTTTGTTGAGGTAGGTGATCTCTGAGGAGATGTTTTTGATCACGCCCTTCTGCACGGTGATCTTCTCCTTGATCACGTTCAGCTGCCCCAAAGACGCTTGCTTCTTTTGGGCGGTTTGCTCCAGAATGCGGTTGGCCTCTTTGATACGGCGCAGGTTGGCCGCCTTTTCGCGCTCCAGCTGGGCTTTGCTCTTAGTAGGGGCCTTTTTGGTGGTGCGTGTTGATTTCTTCTGCGCCTCTGCGCAGTAAGGACTCACCAGAAAAAGAAGAAGAAAAAGAAAAAGGATCCCCGACCTATTTACGTTCATACCCCGAAGGTACAGAAAAAGGGAAATCCAGAGAAGTGTCTGAGGTAGAAACCTGTCTTAACCGCACTCCCACGGTTGATGCTTTCCCGTTGTCTCCCTCTGGCTGCTGAATAGAAAGCAGCAGCGCCATGGGGAAAGGCTTCCCGTTCAAATCCTCAAAATCCTGGTAGTCTACCGTCATGAGGTCTTTGCTCTGCGGGTTCCTTACTTCTACCCTTTTGAGTTTGTAGCGGGTGGTATCAATAAACTGGTCTACCTGCAGGCTGCCCCGCTGTTGCCTGATGTGCTGCACGGGCCCTTCTATGATTACTTTCTCCAGCGAGGGGGGGCCTGGCACATAGTTGCCAATTAAGATCTCCTGCAGCGTCTTGAAATCTACATCTATGTTGTAGCGCTTGCGCAGCGTTTCATAAGACCCCACCAGGTACTCATCTTTCATTCTGTTTACCAGGTACACTGAGTCTGGGGTAATCTTCATGCGGGCCGCTTCCAGGCCAAAAGCCTGCACAGAAGCCCAGATGACCTCATTCTTCTTTACGCGTAGCGTAAGGTTTGCGCTTAGCTTGCTGTTCTCGCTCTGGATTTTGCCTTTGGCCGAAAAATACTGGTAGTCTGTGTTCACCACGCTCACCTTGTTGATTTTCTCAGGTTCAGCGGCCGCAGATGCGCCAGGCACGGCTTTTTTGGTACACCCTACTAAGACTAACATGCTTAACCCAAGGGCATAGATATATTTACTCATACAGTTTCTTGTCTTTAATCTTCTTACTGATGGCCTCAGAGGCACCACCAACCTGATTAGCCCTTACCCACTGTTTCAGGGCGGCTTCCCGGGAACCTAGCTGGTACAATACATCGCCGTAGTGCTCAATAATGGTAGCATCAGAAGATAAGGCTACGGCTTTTTCTAGCAAGCGTTTCGCCTCCTGGTAATCTTTGAGTTTATACAGCACCCATGCGTACGTGTCTAGGTAGGTGGCATTGTCTGGAAACTGGGCCACCAGCACCCCCGCCATGATCTTGGCCTTGGCCAGGTTATGCCCGCGTAAAGAGAGAAAATAGCTGTAGTTGTTGAGCGCATGGGGGTTGTTGGGGTCTATAGCCAATACCCTATCATACGCCTGGTCAGACAGGTCATACTGCTCCAGAGAGTGGTAGGCATCTCCCAACTGCAGGTTGAACTGCAGTTGCAGCTCCACATTATTGCCAGCCATGCGCCGGCCGTACTCCAGTGACTTAGCCCCTTTGCTGTAGTTCTTATTGAGCAAGTGCGCCACCCCGTTGTAGTACCAGAACATAGGCTGGTTAGGGAAGAACTCCAGCGCCCGCTCAGAATGCACAATCAATGAATCTGTGTGGTTCATCTCCCCATCCAGCAGCACAATCTGCTGCCAGATTTTGAAGTGGCCAGGGTCCAGTTTCACCGCTTTCAGGTAATTATCCCGCGCCTGCAGCTTTTTGTCTGAATTCACATAGATGTCACCCGCCACCGCAAAGGCTTTGGCTTCCTGCGGGTGTGCTTTGGTGGTCAGTTCAGCCAGCTTAATGGCCTGGGTGGCTACTTTGGCATCTGGTAAACGCCTGATGTAGTCTACCAGAATCTTCACCTTAGAGTCTATATCCAGGCTGCTGTTCCCAAAGGCGAGCTCCAGCTGCACGTCTGCCTCTGCATGTTTGCCCTGCTGCTGTAGCAGGTCTGCCAGCATTAACCGGCCGTAGGCGTTGTCTGGGGCAACTTTGAGGGCTTTCTCTGCCATTTGAATGGCCTCTGCCACCCGCTTGTTGGCCGCCAGCATCTCAGCCTGGGCTAACAGATATTTTACTTCATCTGGGTTGGCCTCAATCAAATTTCTTCCCTCTGCCAGTGCTTTCTCCAGATTGTTCTGCTTGAGGTAGATTTGCTGCTTTTTAAATGAGATCTCCTCTATGAGCCCGTACTTTTCCTCAATCTGCCCCAGGGTGCGCAGGGCGTCATCTAGCCGGTTCTTGGCTAAGTAAAGATCTGTAAGGTTGAAGAGGTACTGCTCTGTGTTGGGGAGTTCAGTGGTAAGGCGGGCGTAGACTTTGATGGCCTCCTCATACTGCTGCTGGTTGGTGTAGATCTGGGCCAGCAGTAAGTGGTAGTACTGGTTCTTGGGCTCTAACTCCAGTGCGGCCTTGGCAAAAGGCAACGCTCCCCGCACGCTCCCCAGCAGCAGGCTGGTCTCAGCCAGCTTGTAGTTGACCGCGGCATTGGTGGGGCTAATGGCGTAGGCGCGCTGGAAACGGTCAAGGGCTTTCCCGTATTCCTCCAGCACAAAAAACTTCATGCCTTCCAGAAAATAGGACTCACTTAGCTGCTGCTCCTGTGCCGTGAAGGCAGGCAAACCTGCGGCGGCCTCAGCTGCCGCAGGTTTTTCCTTTCTGCGCTCAGATTGGGCATAGCCTTTCCCCCCCGCTACTACCATTCCGCACACAGCGGCCACTATCGTGAGTCCTCTTTTCAGCATAAATTAAGTCACCTTCTATCCGCGCAAGACATTGTAGTCACCCACGCTGAGGTCAGCAGGCGTGCCTTGGTACACAACATGGTTTCCTACCATGGAGTTCGAAATCAGCGCGTTGTCAATTTTTGTGTTTTCCTGTACAATGCTGTTGCTCACCACTGAGCCACTTACTTGTGTGTTATTTCCAATAGAAACGTGCGGACCTACCACTGAATTGTTCAGCACCACATTTTCGCCCACATAAACCGGCGGAATAATCACGGTATTGGTTAATTGGGCAGAAGAGGCCACTAGACCTTCTTCGTCTCTAATATACTCCAAATAGCGCTGGTTGGTGTATACGGTAGAATCTTTGTTGCCGCAGTCCAGCCACTCAGAGATCTGGCCGGGAATGAACACAGAGCCCTTGCTCTTCATGTTCTCCAGGGCATTGGTGATCTGGTACTCGCCTTTGTCTTTGATATCATTGTCAATGAGGTACTGCAGCTCGCTGCGCAGGTATTCCCCGTCTTTGAAGTAGTAGATACCAATAATGGCCAGGTCAGACACAAACTCCTGCGGCTTCTCCACAAACTCGGTGATGTGGCCTTGGTCGTTTAGTTTCACCACGCCAAACGGGCGCGGGTCCTCAACTTTCTGCACCCAGATAGTGCCTTCGGCCGAAGTATCCAGTTTGAAATCTGCTTTGAACAAGGTATCTGCAAATGCCACCACCACGTTGCCTTTCAACGCCTCTTTGGCGCAAAGAATGGCGTGGGCAGTACCCAGCGGCTCATCCTGGTAGTGAATGGAACCCGTAGCACCAACAGACTCGGCAATTTTAAGCAGCTTCGCCTCTACCTCTTTCCCAAAGCGGCCTATGATAAACGCCACCTCTTCAATGGGTTCCTGGCAAACCTTGGCAATATCTTCTACCAGACGCTGCACAATAGGCTTGCCGGCAATAGGAACCAAAGGTTTAGGAACAGTTAACGTGTGCGGACGCATGCGCTTGCCCATGCCGGCCATTGGTACAATAATTCTCATAGTAACGTTGAAATAAGGTTGAATTAGTATGGCCTCCTACGGGAATGCCAGATTTAAGATATAGTATAAATACTATTTTTATCCTGTTTTCGAAAAAACAAGCCAAAAACAGACAGGTTACTTTTTGCCTGTGCTGCCGTAGCCACCAGCACCGCGCTCTGTCTCAGACAGCTCCTCAACCGGCTGCCAGCCTACACGCTCATACCGGGCCACCACCATCTGGGCAATGCGCTCCCCATCTTCTACAACGAAGTCAGCGTCTGAGAGGTTGACCAACAGCACCTTAATTTCGCCGCGGTAGTCTGCATCAATGGTGCCGGGGGTGTTCACAATAGAAATACCGTGTTTAAAGGCCAGTCCGCTACGGGGCCTGATCTGCGCCTCATGGCCCTCAGGCAGCTCAATGCAGAGCCCCGTAGGGATAAGTGCGCGCTGCAGCGGCTTTAAGGTAACAGGAGCCTCTAAATTGGCCCGCAGGTCTAAGCCTGCAGAATGTTCTGTCTGGTACGCGGGCAAAGGGTGCTTGCCCAGGTTAATCACCTTAACGGGGAGTGTTGACTTCATTATGCCAATATACAAATTTATCTATTTATCCGCCGCAGCGCGGGTTTCTCCACTACCCACACCACTATTAGAAACACACCGCACAGCCCCAGATGGTACACCTGCCTCAGCCAGAAATTCTCCAGCTCCCACGCGTACGCCAGCCAGATCAGCCCGGTAGCCAGCATCAGGTAGCCAAAGATGGCCTTGAGCGGGTACGGCACCGGGAAATACTTCTGCCCAATGGCATAGCACACCACACTCATGCTGAAGTAGCAGAGAAAGGCCGCCACCGCACTGCCCATGGAGCCCCACACCGGGATCAGCAGGTAATTGGCCACCACCGTGACAATAGCGCCAAAGATGGTAATGTAGGTGCCATACTGGGTTTTGTCAGTGAGTTTGAACCAGACGGTGAGGTTATAATACACCCCGTTGAAAAGATACGCCAGCAGCAGTACCGGCACCACCTCCATACCCGTGCGGTACGCCTCTTGCCCCAGAAAATACTGAAAGATGTCCAGGTTCGCGCTTATGCCCAGATAGGCCAGGGCGCAGATAATCACAAACCAGCGCATGACCGCGGCAAAGGTGGCGGGGGAGTTCTTGTCCTGCGCCTGGGAGAAAAAGAACGGCTCTGCCGAATACCGGAACGCCTGGATCATGAGGCTCATCATAATGGCCAGCTTGTAGTTGGCCCCAAAAATACCCAGCGCTTCTTCATTGCTGATGCCTTCATAAAAGCCTTCGGGGAGCCAGTCTTCCAACATGAGCCGAGACAGCATCTCATTGGTAGCGCCAGCCAGCCCCATGATCAAGATTGGGAACGCATACACCAGCATGGGCCACATCTCAGGCAAAGAGAGTTTAAACCTGAAATCTGAGAATTCTTTCCAGAGCATGGGAATGAACAGCAGGTTGGCCACCATGTTCACCAGAAAGATATACCCTACCCCTAATTCTGGATCATAGATGGCTGCAATTATTGGCCGCAGCTCCGTCAGGTATTCCCCATTATACACATGCCGGCAAAACAGCAGGAAGAACAGGTTACCCCCAATCACCAGGAAAATATTGGTCAACCTGATAATGGCAAACCGGGCTGCTTTGTTCTCCAGCCGCAACCGGGCAAACGGAATGGCCACTATGGCATCAACCCCCATGGTAATGGCCAGCCACAGCACATACTCCTCCCGGCCGGGGTAGCCCAACCCGGCCGTAATGGGCGACGCAAACAGAATGAAACCGGCCGTCAACAGTAAGCTGGAGCAGATGATGAGTGTCTGCACCTTGTGGTACAGGGCTCTTCTGTCTGCGTCTGGTTTGTTGGAGAACCGGAAAAAAGCCGTCTCCATGCCGTAGGTGTACACTATATTGAGGAAAGCGACTATGGCGTAGAGCTTGGTCACCACCCCGTACTCATCTGGGGCAAACACCCCCGTGTACAGCGGAACCAGCAGGTAGTTCAAGGCCCTCCCCACAATACTGCTCAACCCATAGGCAGCGGTCTGCCCTACCAGCTTTTTGGCTATACTCATATACCGTATTTAAAAACAGAAGAAAACGGGTGACAAAGATACAGGTGAAAGAGGGGAGTCTGCCATTTACGACTATTCCCGTTTTTGGGCTGTTTTCTCAAAAACAGCCCAAAAACGGGAATAGTAAACTTAGCGTTGGTCAGCACCTAAACGAGAGCGTGGATAAATTATTCTCCTTTGAAGTGAGGCTTACGCTTCTCCAGGAAAGCAGAAGTGCCCTCTTTAAAATCCTCAGAACCGCAGCAACGGCTGAACGAGTTGGCCTCTGTCTGGTAGCCGTGCTCCTCTTTGTCATACCAGGCGTTCACGCAGTCTACAATCATGCCCACGGCCAGGGGCGCCTTGGCTACAATCTTCTGCATGATCTCCAGGCACTTGCTAATCAGGTCTTCTGGGGCGGTCACATGGTTGACCAATCCCAGTTCCTTGGCCTCATGCGCCGAAACCATGTCACCGGTCATCATCAGTTCCATGGCTTTGCCTTTGCCCACCAGCTGGGTAAGCCGCTGGGTACCGCCGTAGCCGGGTATAATGCCCAGGTTCACCTCCGGCTGTCCAAAAAGGGCATTGTCACTGGCCACCCTAATGTGACAGGCCATGGCCAGTTCACAGCCCCCGCCAAGGGCAAAGCCGTTCACGGCGGCAATCACTGGCTTAGGGCATTCCTCAATCATGGCAAACACATCCTGCCCGCGTTCCGCGAACCGGCGGCCGTTCACCTCGTTCAGTTCGGCAATCTCAGAGATGTCTGCCCCGGCCACAAAGGCTTTCTCCCCGCTGCCGGTAATAATCACGCCCCGCACCTCTGGGTCATCATACACCTCCTGCATGGCCGCGTTGATCTCCTTCACAGTCTCAATATTGAGGGCATTCATCTTGCTAGGGCGGTCAATGGTGATAAATAAAACACCACCTTGGTTCTCCAGTAGCAGGTTGTTATAGTTGGCCATGGTTTATTTTCTAACGTACAGGAATTCTAGAATTGAAAGGAGCAAATATAAAGAAAACCCCACAGAATATGCTGCTTCCCATGACTTGCAGAAAAATCCTTTGGCTGGCCCTAAAATAAGGGTAGGTACATAGGAAATAGCGGATTTCTTTTCGTACTTATCAAAAATTTCAGGAACTGTAGTCCCTGATTCTAAGTTACCTAGCAAACATTCTCTAACTTATTTCTAATGAGATCACTTCTCCGGTATTTCACCTTCGCGCTGGGGTTATTACTGCTGTTAGCCCTTGCCCCAGAGGTACACGCACAAAAAATAAAGTCTAGCAAGGCAAGAAAGGAAATAGGCAGAAAAGGCCCTGGCGGCTATAAGAAAGGCGAAGCCCCTGACGCCAACGCTGACCGCAAAATGCTGCTGGACCGCCAGAAGGCCATTGCCCAGGCAAAAACCTCAGGCGGCGCCGGCCCCCGGTACTCACTGGCCCCCAACAAATATGACACGGGCAAGGGCAGTTTCTCCATGGGCGATTACAAGCACAAGACCAAAGGCAAAAAGCCCAGGAAACAGAAAAAGTCTAAGAAGCTCATTGACCAGGAAAACCCTAACGGGAAACTCTACCGTGAAGGCCTTAAAAAGAGAGACAAGAAGTTTCTCTTCTTCTAACGGGTCTTCCTGCTTATGAAAAAGCCCCTGCGCCCCACCCGGAGCAGGGGCTTTTTCA
Organism: Rufibacter ruber; assembly: GCF_014138425.1. Lineage (NCBI taxonomy): Bacteria > Pseudomonadati > Bacteroidota > Cytophagia > Cytophagales > Hymenobacteraceae > Rufibacter > Rufibacter ruber. The sequence continues at coordinate 200,731 of NZ_JACJIQ010000008.1, read as the reverse complement.
TTTCCTGCTGTTTCTGGGCTGTTTTCTGAAAAACAGCCCAGAAACAGGAATGAATGGTGTGCAAGAAGGAGCAGCCTTTCTGAGAGTGGCTAACCTTTGCGGTTTACAAACATTCCTGCTTCTGCTCAAGTGCTCAACCATGGTCAGCCGGCAGAAGCCTTCCTGTTTCCGGGCTGTTTTTCAAAAAGTAGGCCGAAAACAGGTTTTTGCATTTTACCCCTCCCTCTACATGCCCCCACAGAGGGAGAGCCTGTTCAAAATTTGCCTTTTGAGCGGCAAGGGGCTATCGCCATTACGCTTTCCCTGGCTTTGTAACGCTGCTACGAAACTCTAAAACCGCAATAGAAGAACCCACCTTAGCTGGCCTCACGCGTTTAACTTGTAAAGAAGCTCTCATCAGGATGCATAGAAAGCAGAAAGCCCCGCACGGGGCGGGGCTTCTGGAAAAATTGAATACTTGCTGGTCTCTGTGTATTACAGGGTACGCTTGATTTCGCGCTCTTCGTAGGCCTCAATGATATCTCCCTGTTGCAGGTCATTGTAGTTCTTGATGCTGATACCGCACTCGTAGCCTTGTCTTACCTCAGAGGCATCATCTTTAAAGCGTTTCAGGGCGAGGATCTCACCTGAGTGAACCACAATACCGTCACGCACCAAACGTATTTTGGAGTTACGGGTAATGGTTCCATCTGTGACCATACAGCCGGCAATGGTACCCACTTTGGTGATTTTGAACACCTCCCGCACCTCTACGTTGGCTACTACCACTTCTTGTACCGTTGGCGCCAACATACCTTCCATGGCGTCTTTCACCTCATTGATGGCGTTGTAGATGATAGAGTAGAGCCTGATGTCAATCTGCTCCTGCTCTGCCAGCCTACGGGCGTTGGCCGAAGGACGAACCTGGAAGCCAATGATGATGGCGTCTGAAGCCGAAGCCAACAGAACGTCTGACTCGGAGATCTGACCTACCCCTTTGCTCAGGATGTTCACCTGCACCTCTTCAGTAGACAGTTTCAATAATGAGTCAGAAAGGGCTTCTACTGAACCGTCCACGTCACCGCGTACAATCACGTTCAGCTCCTTGAAGGTACCAATGGCCAAACGACGGCCAATCTCATCCAGGGTGATGTGTTTCTTGGTACGCATGCTCTGCTCACGTTGCAGCTGCTGACGGCTGTTGGCAATTTCACGGGCTTCACGCTCGGTCTCCATGACCACAAACTTGTCACCGGCCTGCGGTGCGCCATCAAGGCCTAACACCTGAATTGGCGCAGAGGGCCCTGCTTTTTTATGGCGTCTGCCCAGCACATCTGTCATGGCTTTCACACGGCCGTAATGGGAACCGGCAACAATCACGTCACCTACTTCCAACGTACCGGTTTGTACCAGAATGGTGGCCACGTAGCCACGGCCTTTGTCAAGGGCGGCTTCAATCACGGTACCCACCGCGCGGCGGTCTGGGTTGGCCCGCAACTCAAGGAGTTCAGCCTCCAGCAATACCTTCTCCAGCAACTCGTCAATTCCTTGTCCGGTCTTGGCCGAGATTTCCTGGCTTTGGTACTTACCACCCCACTCTTCCACCAGTACATTCAACTGGGCAAGTTCCTCACGGATCTTGTCTGGGTTGGCGGTTGGTTTATCAACTTTGTTGATGGCAATCACAATAGGTGAACCCGCCGCCTGTGCGTGGTTAAGAGCCTCTTTGGTCTGCGGCATCACGCTGTCATCAGCGGCTACCACAATGATGACCACGTCTGTTACTTTGGCACCACGGGCACGCATGGCGGTAAAGGCCTCGTGACCCGGCGTATCTAAGAAGGTGATGCTCTTGCCTCCGTCTGTGGTTACCTGGTATGCACCAATGTGCTGGGTGATCCCCCCTGCCTCACCGGCGGTTACCTTTGAATTTCTGATGTAGTCAAGCAAAGAGGTCTTACCGTGGTCAACGTGACCCATGATGGTCACAATTGGGGCCCGCGGCTTCAGATCTTCTTCTGCGTCTACCTCCTCAATATTGGCGTTCTCCTCTTCCTCAGAAGAGGCAAACTGCACATCATACCCAAACTCATCGGCAATGATGGTGATGGCTTCGGCATCAAGGCGCTGGTTGATAGACACAAACATGCCAAAGTTCATACAGGCCTTGATCACATCATTCACGCTCACGTCCATCAAGGCTGCCAAGTCATTGGCAGACACGAACTCAGTTACGCGTAAAATCTTAGACTCCAGCTGCTCCTGCATTCTGCGCTCATCAGCGGCCTCTGCCACGGCAGAGCGTTTCTCACGGCGGTATTTGGATCTGTTGCCCTGGTTGCCTCCTTTGCCACCGCTCAAGCGGGCCAAGGTAGCCTTGATCTGATCCTGGATCTCCTTATCAGTCAATTCTGCACGCGGAGCAGATGGTTGCCCCGGACGGTTGTTGCCGCCTCCCGGACGGTTACCACCTGGACCACCGCCTGGACGGTTCCCCTGGTAGCCACCTCCTCCCGGGCGGTTGCCTTGCTGCGCACCGCCGGCCCCACCCTGGCGCTGGGCTGCCTGACCTGTCCCTAACGGACGGGTACTGGTAGCACGGTCGCCGGCGCGGTGGCCTTGTGGTGCAGATGTATTGGTTCCGCCCTGGGCACCGGTTTTAGGTACCTCAATGCGCTTACGTTTCTTTTTGTCTCCGCCTTGTCCCTGACCGCCAGGCTGGTTGCCTCTGCGGCGCTCATCTGAAGAAGCTACCGGCTTACCTCCTTTGCCACGGCCACCGCTCACCGGCAGTTCAATCTTACCTAATACAGTAAGACCTTTCAACTGGTCAGCCTGGGCTTTGATAGTCTCCTGCGGAGCTTCTGGCGCCGCTGCTTCTGGCTGTTGAGGTGCTGGCTGTTGAGGTGCCGGCGCCGGGGTTGCCGGTGGGGTTGGCGTAGCCGGAGCTACCGGGGGCTTGGGAGCCTGGGGAGCTGGGGCCGCCGCCTTAGGCGCTTCTGGTGCCGGAGCAGGTGCAGGTGGCTGTGGTGCCGCCGGTTTTTCTGGTGCTACGGGGGCAGCCGGGGCTTCTGGGGCTTTGGCTACAGGTGCCTGTGGTGCCGCTGGGGCAGGGGCAGGCGCTGCTGGGGCCGGTACCGCAGGCTGTACTGGGGCCGGCTTCTCAGCAGCAGGTGCGGGGGCCTGTGGGGCTGGTGCCGCTGGTGCTGGTGGCGTAACGGGCGCCGGGGCAGCAGGTGCCTGCGCCGCCGGGGCCGGAGCTGGTTTAGGCGGAACCGGTCTTCCTTTAGAATCCAGCTCTATTTTCCCCAACACTTTAATGCCGGGCAATGACGCACCGGCAGAGGCCGCCGGGGCCGGAGCAGGGGCAGGTGCCTGTGGTGCTGGCGCGGCGGGCTTGGGGGCCTCAGGCTGCGTGCGCACCTGGTTTGATTTGATCAAAACTTCTGGTTCTGGCTCCGGCTGCTTCTTAGGCTCTGGGCGCTCGGCTTCGGCTGGTTTTTTCCCGATGTTCAGCTCTGCTGCCTCGGCCTTGGCCTGCATGGAGGAAGCAAACTCTTTCGACAGCATATTGAACTGCTCCGGGGTAATTTTTGAAGTAGGTTTATTCTCGATATCAACCCCTTTTGACCCCAGGAAATCTACCACGGTAGATAAGCTGATGTTCAAGGTGGTTGCTACCTGTTTAAGCCTCATCGATCTTTCTTCTGACATGTTCAAATATGCTGTTATTTTTTTACTAGGTTGGTTACTATCTGTTGACTCATTCAAAGGATGGGTGCCTGCAAAAACGTGTTTTTGACCTGTTTCCCGGAAAATAGGCCTAAAACGGCCCCATCCTCCGGTTAGATCAACTAACCCGGCACATTACGCGCACCACTTAGTTATTTTCTTCTGATTCAAACTCCTGACGGATGATATTGAGCAAATCCTCCACGGTCTCTTCTTCCAGCTCCGTGCGGCGCACCAAATCTTCCTTGCTCACAGCCAATACGCTGCGCGCGGTATCCAGGCCAATACGCTTGAGTTCCTCAATCACCCAGGCTTCAATCTCATCTGAGAATTCTTCCAGGTCAATGTCTTCCTCAAAGCCTTCGGTCTCTCTGAAGACGTCAATCTCCAGACCCACCAGCTTGCTGGCCAGTTTAATGTTCTGCCCGCCTTTTCCAATGGCCAGTGACACCTGGTCTGGCTTCAGGAACACAGAGGCGCGGCCGGTTTCCTCATTGATCTTGATGCTGCTGATCTTGGCAGGGCTCAGCGCCCGCTGTATGTACAGCTCCACGTTGTCTGTGTAGTTGATCACGTCAATGTTCTCGTTCTCCAACTCGCGTACGATGGTATGGATACGGGAACCTTTCATGCCCACACAGGCACCTACCGGGTCAATACGGTCATCATACGACTCTACGGCCACCTTGGCACGCTCGCCGGGCTCCCGCACAATTTTCTTGATGGTGATCAGGCCATCTGCAATCTCAGGCACCTCGTTCTCAAAAAGACGCTCCAAAAACTGCGGAGATGTACGGGAAAGAATGATTTTAGGTGTCCCGTTGATGATTTCCACGCGCTGCACCACCGCCCGCACCACGTCACCTTTGCGGTAACGGTCTTTGGGGATCTGCTCGCCTTTAGGGATCAGCAACTCATTGTCTTCAGAGTCCAGGATCAGTACCTCGCGGTTCCAGACCTGGTAGACCTCGCCAGAGATGATTTCACCTACCTGGTCTTTGTATTTCTGGTACAGCAAGTCTTTCTCCAGGTCTTTTACGCGCTGGATCAGGGTTTGGCGGGCCGTCAAGACGGCACGGCGGCCAAAGTCCTCTAACTTGATCAGCTCAGATACTTCTTCGCCTACCTCAAAGTCAGGTTCAATTTTACGGGCATCAGACAACGCAATCTTATCATCATCCCAGATGTCTTCTGAGTTGTCATCTACAATTTCGCGGTTACGCCAAATCTCCAGGTCACCTTTCTCTACGTTCAGGATGATGTCAAAATTCTCATCAGTAGACCATTTCTTCCGGATCATGGTGCGGAACACGTCTTCCAAGATCCGCATCATGGTAGGGCGGTCAATGTTCTTGAATTTGGCGAACTCCGCAAACGATTCGATCAATACTGAACTATCCATGTCTTATCTTATTTAAAAGAGATTACAATCTGCGCTTTCACAATATCATTATAAGCCACGTGCACGGGCTCACGCAAAGATTTCTTATGCTTCACTTTCACTTCCTCGGCAAAGAGGATACCGTCTTCCAGGGCGTCTGTGATTTCACCGGTCTTCTCCACCCCCTCAGCAAAGGTAACTTTCACCAGACGGCCAATATTCTTTCTGTAGTGGCGGTCTGAGGTCAGCGGGAAGTCAACCCCCGGTGAAGACACCTCAATCACGTAAGAGATTTCCTCCCCGTAGGTCTCTTCTATTTTCTTGGCTACACGGCGGCTAATCTGGGCACACTGGTCAATGGTGATGCCTTGGTCGCCGTCTGCCAGAATGGTCACTTTGGGCCGAACGGGCGTATCAGAGACCTTCACGCTCACCAGGAACAGGTCTGGTTCTGGCAGCGCGTCTTGGGCGAAACCCTCAATTATTTTTTCGTCTAAGGCCATTCGTACTCTGGATAACAAATAAAAAGGGGGACTCTCTCGTCCCCTCTCCTTTCATTTAATCGCACAAATGTACAAATAAATACACTGAAACACAAGTAACAGCGTATTAAGTACGTTTTAACTTCTTGCAAAGAAAATTTTCAGGGAGGGAAGCCCCAGGAAACAGGAATCCCCGAAGCGGAAAATCACCCAAGCCTCACCTGTGAATTAACCTATTGAATGCGCCTTTAGTTCAAATAGCGGCCAAGCCGAAACCAAACCTGAAGGCTCCTGTTTTTGGCCTGTTTTCCCAAAAACAGGCCAAAAACAGGATTTCAGTTAAGAGAACAACCGGAAGACTACAAACGCCGACACGTACGCCAGCCCGGTCATGTAGAGCATCTGCAGAATAGGCCATTTCCAGCCTTTGGTCTCACGGTACACCACCGCAATGGTGCTCATGCACTGCATGGCGAAGACGTAGAAAATGAGCAGTGAAAACGCGCGCGCCGGGGTGAAGAACGGCTGCCCGAAGGCATCTTTTTCGGCCAGCAGCTTCTCTTTCACGGTAGAAATATTCTCAGAATCACCTACGCTGTAGATGGTGGAGATGGTGCCCACAAACACTTCACGGGCCGCGAAGGAGGTCAACAACGCAATACCCACTTTCCAGTCATAGCCCAGCGGCCGGATGGCCGGCTCAATGAATTTCCCGAACTGCCCGGCGTAAGACGCCTCCAGTTTCTGGCCCGCCACGTGCGCTTCGGCGTCAGCCTCTTCTAAGTTTAACGTGGTCAGTTCCGCGGTAGCGCGTTGTTCGGCTTTCTCTAAAGCATCACCGGGGCCGTAAGAAGACATCACCCACAGAATCACCGAGATGGCCAGAATCACTTTACCGGCCTGGAACACAAACGCTTTGCTTTTCTCCACAATGGTCAACCCAACGTTCTTCCAGCGCGGCATTTTGTAGGTGGGGAACTCCATGATGAAGTAGCTGCGCTCTTTGGTTTTGAGCACCCATTTGAGCAGCGCCGCCGAGAAAATAGCCGCCAGAAAACCAATCAGGTACAGCCCCATGAGCACCAGCCCCTGCAAACTCAAAAAGCCCAGAAAATACTGCTCCGGCACCACCAGCGCAATCATGACCGTGTAAATGGGCAGACGCGCCGAACAGCTCATGAGCGGGGTCACGAAGATGGTAATCATGCGGTCTTTCCAGTTGTCAATGGTGCGGGTGGCCATGATGGCGGGCACGGCGCAGGCTACGCCTGAAATCAACGGCACCACGCTTTTCCCGTTCAGCCCGAACTTGCGCATAATCTTGTCCATCAGGAACGTGACGCGGGCCATGTAGCCGGTTTCCTCCAGAATGGCGATGAACGCAAACAGAATGGCAATCTGCGGAATGAAGATGAGCACGCCGCCCAGCCCGGCCAAAACGCCTTCGGTGAGCAGGTCTACCAGCGGCCCCTCGGCCTGGGTGTGAATCCAGGCGTTGAGGGTGGCCACGCCGGTGTCAATCAAATCCATGGGGTAGCTGGCCCAGGCGAAAATGGCCTGGAAAATCATAAACAGTACGCCAAAGAAAATCAGGTACCCGAAGACCTTGTGCGTGAGAATCTGGTCTACTTTATTGCTGAACTGCTCGTTGTTTTCGGCCTTGGTCACGCGCATGCTGTCCAGCAGCAGCCCGTTAATGCGGGTGTAGCGGTCAATGGTCTCGGCGGCCTGCTGCGCGTTAGACTGGAACCCGTATTTTTTGACTAAATCAGCAATATAATCTTTATCGTCGTCAGAGAGGAATTTCAGTTTCTGGAACTGGTGGGCGTAGTGCCAGGCCAGGTAGTCATTGCTCAACTCAAAGTAGTAGCGTATCTGCCGCACCATCACCAGCAGGTCCTCCGGAATCTGGAAGAAGCTGGGTTTGGGTGCCTCCAGCTGCTGTGAAAGCAAAATCTTCAACGCGGCCAGCCCGCTGCCGGTACGGGCGTTCACTGGCACCACGGGCACGCCCAGCTCGCTCTGCAGTTCGGCTATGTCTATCTTCACGCCGTGTTTTTCGGCCACGTCCATCATGTTCAGCGCCAGTACGGCCGGGATTTTTAAGTCGGCGAGCTGGGTGAAGAGCAGGAGGTTGCGTTTGAGGTTAGAGGCATCGGCGGTGATGACCAGCACGTCTGGGTAAGAGGCAGACTTTTTATCATGCAGCAGGTCAATGATGACCTTTTCGTCCAAGGATTTGGGGTAAAGGCTATACGTTCCCGGCAAGTCAATCACCTGCGCCTTGAGGCTGGCGGTGAGTTGCGTGACCCCGGTCTTCTTGTCTACCGTTACACCCGGAAAGTTGCCCACTTTCTGGTTGAGGCCCGTTAAGTGATTGAAAAGAGAAGACTTACCGGAATTGGGGTTGCCAATCAAGGCGATCTTTGCCGGGGCCGTACGGGGCGCAGCAGAAGTGACAGGAGGAACGGAGGCGGGGGCCGGCGCGAGAACTTCAGACATAGACTAAGCCTTTAACTTGATGGTAGCAGCTTCGTCTAAACGCAGGGATAAGGTGTAATCGTTCACAATGATGGTAATGGGATCGCCCAACGGGGCGCGGCTGTTGAGTTTGACCTCTACGCCGGGAATGCAGCCCATCTCCAGCAGCTTCAAAGACATGTCAGGGTCAGACAGGCTACAGATAATGCCTTTCTCGCCAATCTTCAAATCCCGTACGCTCTTTTGCTCTCCTTGCACCTGTCTCTGCTTTATTTAGACTTGTTATAAACAGTTGCAAGGTACAAGGTGTTCCTTGTGATTCCAAAAAGTTGGTGAGGTTTCCCAGACTGTCATCAGAATTAGGGTAGTTTCCGCAGGAAATGGCTGGGAAACGCTGGAGAAAGTGTGTCTTTCTGGAAGGAAGCAGCTGAATTTTACCAGCGGTTTCTGTTTTTGGTCTGTTTTCTGGCAATACTTCGGACAGTTTAGATGAGTAGAAAAAGTGCGTTTGTAGCGTTTGAGGGCATGTACAGGTTTAGCATCCAATGTTTTTTCTCCATTTTGGGAAATACCTAACTGCCATTTAATTACTTAAACCCCATTTATAGCCTCTAAAGCCTCTTTTTGCCTTTTAAAATTGTCCGAAGTATTGCTGGAAAACAGGCCGGAAACGCAAAATAACGTTGCCTCTCAGGGTAAGCACCCGCGAATGTTTTTCCGTTTCTGACCTCTTTTGGCCAAAACAGGCCAGAAACAGGAACAATTATTCAGAAACTGATTTCGGGCACAGCACCTGGTAATTGTTGAAGAGCAGGTTTTGCGGGGAGACAGACCAGTAGACGTCTACGCCCGCAGGTTTCAGCAGGAAAGAACTGGCCCAGATGTCTTTGCCTTCCAGCCAAACGTTTAGCCGCTGCCCCGGCGCCACTTTGGAAACAGTCAGTGCCAGCTTCACCCAACTGCCGTATATCTCAAAGCTATCTTTGCCGTCAACTTTAGTTTTTGCTAAGACGTTGCCTACAGCATCAAGCTGGGAACAGTACAGCACCGGCAGATTGCGCTCTGATTGTGCGTTACCCCAAACAGAAATCTCCCAAACAGAGTCAGGACTGGCCGGGAGAGGGCCATTGAAAAGGAACAACGGCCCCTTCTCCACCCGCTTCTCCCCTACTCCAAACACGCCTCCTGCCCTTTGCCAGCCCAGGCCGTTCCAGACAAAAGGGGCACTCCGGTTTAAGTAGAAGGAACCTGCTTTTACAAGATGGGCAGAATCTTTTTGAAAGGCCGCCGCCACCACTGATTTCCTGGTTTCAGCAAGGGCTGCAAGCGGAAGCCTATAAAAGCTGAGGCTATCTGTCTTAAACAGGAATTGGCCTTTTAGCCGCAATTGCTCCTCATTTTCTACTAAGGCTTCATTGGTGACCGCCACCAGAAACGGCTTCTGGGTGGGCAACTGGGGCAGCAAAGACTTCGCCAGCAGGTCACTGCCCAGCAACTGCGTCTGCGCCAGCACCTGGGCCTGGGAGGTTCTGGCCATCATGACCGTGGCCAACGGGAGCCCCGTCTGCAGCGACAGCCGCATGGCATGGTACAGCGAACGGCTCCGGTAGCCCCTATCTATTTTTTCTGAGCCTTGTGAAAAATACGGCAACGGAAGTATGGCCTGAAACGCTTCCGGCGAAACACCATGGGCCCGTAAAATATGATTGAGGTTGTCCTGCCTGCCGTTAAACGAGTAGCCCACCGGGTGTTTGCCCACATTCCCCAATTCGGTTTTCGCAAAGAAGTAGGCATCTGTGCCCCACAGAACCAGAAAACCGGCCAAGAAGGCATAACTCACAGCCTTTCGGCGCTGCCGAAGCTTTCTAAACAGGGTGTAGAACATATAGGCTACCACCGCCGCGTAAACGTAATAGAACGGCCAGGCAAAGCGGTACAGCACCCTGAACTGCTCCAGCATAGGCGTTTGCTCTACCCACGCTTGAAACCCGTATTTCAACGGAATGGCCATACCAAACAAAAGCAGGCCCACGGCAGGCCAGACACTATAGCGCAGCACCGCCGGAAATACGGGCCTGAAAATGAGCCTGATCCTGCCTTTGAGCAGATACCTGGTTCCTTTGAACAAAAAAAACAGCACGCAAAGCGTACCTGCCAGCCCGGCATACGCATAACTCACCTGCCGGGAATCTTGCAATCCCGGGAAAATCTTCTGCAGCGCGGGCAGGTAGAAGAGCCGGTACGGATAAAAAATGCCTTCCAGATTGGCCCGGTGCACGAAGAACCCGAACGGGTGCTGCGGCCGGTCAGGAGTAGCATCAAGCAGAGAGATGAACAGCAGGAACAGCGCGCTGGGCAAAACGGCACCGGCCAGCAGCTTAGCAGAAACCTTCGCCTGCTTTTCCTGTAAGGCATATACCAACGCTACCGCCGCGCCAAACATGCCATTCAACGCCAGATGGTACACATGAATAAAGCCCATGGCCAGAGAAACCAGCACGTATCCAACCCACCATTTCCAGCTTCCCCCATTCTCCAGGTACTTGATGAGCAGGAGCCACGGCAGCAGCAGCGCGAAAGAATACGTAAGCGCATACTGGAAATCAAACTGGGTGTTCTGGGGGCTCATGAGCAGAATCACCACTGCCGCCAGCACCGTATACCAGCCCGGCAAAAGCAGGCGCACCAGAATGCGCTGCATGCACCAGGCCCCAATCGCCACAGAAAAGAAAAGGAACAGGTTCTGCCCTGCTGTGACATATGGGGCAATGGGCCAGACACTGCGGTGAATCCAGGCCAGCGGAACCGAGAAAAACGGTTGGTTATCTGAGAAGAGCGCAATGTCGCCAAACGGATAATTCATGCCGGTGAACCAGAGGTTGCTGTTGTACTTGACGTAGTACGCCACCACGTAATAGTTCTTGATGTGGTCGCCTATCACCTCAAACAGGTACTTGCCCGGCGAAAGAAATACGTCAACGCCCACCACCGCCACCAAGGCCAGCAACGTGGCCCCGGCGCTTACCCATGCATATTTCCTGTTCCTGTCTGTTTCCCGCATGTGCACTGCAATATCTTTCAAATGTAGCGAAGATACGGTTACCCTTTTCTAATCTGTTACAGTTGCAACGCAAGTTGGCGGCAACCTTGCCTTTGTTTTTTTGGCTCAGCCGAAGCCATTGGCTTAGAGAGAGCTCTGCATGATGTTCAGCCCCGTTCCTGTTTTTGGCCTGTTTTCCAGAAAACAGGCCAAAAACAGGAATGGCCAAAAAAGGATGCCTACCAATGACAGGTTCATGCGCTTAGTTGCCATTCCAGACAAACCGCTCAGCAGAAGGTAGCACAGCTATGCACCCTGCCAAGACCCCAGTTGCGCGGTTCAGAATTATTGCCTAATTTTCCTCTGAATAAAACTAGAAACGCATGTCACTGTTCTCTTCTAACAACCCCGCCCTCAAAGAGAAGGCGTTTGCCGAACTGGCTTCTTCTGAAGTTCTGGCCGGCCAGACCATGACCCTGAACGGCACCATTGCCAAGTCAGCGCTGCTGTTTGGGATTGTGCTGGTGTTTGCGGTGTTCGCCTGGGATCTGTTCCTGTACATCGGCGTGCCGATTCCCTATCTGATCGCTATTCCTCTGATTGGCGTGGCGCTGGCGTTCCTGATCACTTTCAAGAAGCACCTGGCGGCCTACATTGCCCCTGTTTACTGTGCATTGCAGGGCCTGTTCCTGGGTGGTGTATCCGGCATTCTGGAAATGAGCTACCCCGGTATTGCCAACCAGGCCATGCTGCTCACCTTAACCGTATTTGGCGGTATGCTCCTGCTGTACAGCACCCGCGTGATTAGAGCCACCGCACGCTTCAAGTCTATTATTATCACCGCCACCTTCGGGATTTTCTGTTATTACATGTTGTCTTGGGTGCTCATGCTGTTTGGCGTAGAGATGGCGTTGATCCACAGCAGCGGTACAGCCGGCATTATCTTTAGTGTATTGGTGGTGATCATTGCCGCCATGAACCTGATCCTGGATTTTGACACCATTGAGACCGGTGTGGAATACGGCGCGCCCAAATACATGGAATGGTATGCCGCCTTCGGATTAATTGTAACCCTGATTTGGCTATATATTGAAATTCTGCGGTTGCTGTCTAAACTAAACCGGAGATAAAATTTCTAACTGCTTTGACTCAGCGGCGTACACTCCTCATCACCTACTGAGGAAATTATGCCGAAGGAAAAGAAAGCCCAGAAGAAAGAAGATCCCTGCTGGAAAGGCTATAAACAGGCAGGCATGAAAGAAAAAGACGGCCAGCAAGTGCCCAACTGCATTAAGAAACCAAAGTAATCAAGTTAAAACAAAGAAGCCTCAGTTTTGCTGAGGCTTCTTTGTTTCTGTTTTCGGCGTGTTTTTAGAAAAACAGCCCGAAAACAGAAACGTTTTTACTCGTTGTAAAACACCCGCTTCACCCGCGTACTCACGTTGGTGAGCAGCTCATACGGAATAGTGCCTATGCGCGCTGCCAGTTCTGTCAACGGCAAGCCCTCACCAAACACCAGCACCTCATCTCCGGCGCGCACATCCAGACCGGTCACATCTACCATGCACATGTCCATGCACACGTTGCCTATGATGGGCGCACGGTGGCCGTTGATGAGCACCTCGCCCACCCCGTTCCCAAAGCGGCGGTCATAGCCATCGGCGTAGCCAATGGCAATGGTGGCGGTCTGTTTATCTGTGGTGGCCACGCCGCGACGGCTGTAGCCCACGGTGTCTCCGGCGTTGATCTGCTTTACCTGAGAAACCGTGGTTTTGAGCTGGCCCACAGTCAGGAGACTGCTCTGGTCGCTTCCGCTGGATTCTACGCCGTACAGGCCAATGCCCAACCGCACCATGTCAAAGGCCGCCTCTTCGCCAAACCGCACAATGCCCGCTGAGTTAAGAATATGCTTGGTGACGGGGTAGCCCAAGGCCTGCTCCACCCGCGCCGACATAGTTTTGAACTGCGCAATCTGCTCACGGGTAAAATCATTGTATAAGGCCTCATCGGCGCCAGCCAGATGGCTGAACACGCTTTGCACCTGCACATGCGGCATCTGGGCGAGTACTTCCAAAGCTTCGTCTAGCTCAGTGGCATCAAAACCGAGGCGGTGCATGCCCGTGTCCAGCTTGAGGTGGATCTTGGGCGTTTTAGGGCTCTTTTCAGGAAAATAGTCCAGAAACCGGTGCAGCAGGTCTGGGGAGTAAATCTCAGGCTCCAGCGCGTATTGCTGCATTTTCAGGAAGCTGTCTGGGCTGGGGTTCATGACCATGATGGGCAGCGTGATGCCGTGCTCACGCAGGGCTATGCCTTCATCGGCGTACGCCACGGCCAGGTAATCTACCCGGTGGAACTGGAGCAGGTTGGCAATCTCATAGGAACCCGCGCCATAGGCGAAGGCTTTCACCATGACCATGATCCTGGTCTGGGCAGGCACTTTGCCGCGGTAGTAGTTGAGGTTGTGCACCAGCGCGTCCAGGTTTACCTCCAGTAGCGTGCCGTGTACCTGCTGCTGCAGCGCGGCCACCACCTTCTCAAACTGGAACACCCGCGCCCCTTTCACCAGAATGGTCTCCTGCCGGAATGTCTCCGGTCTTAACTGGCCTAGAAAAGAATCAGTGCCCAGATAGAACTCGCTGCCTTGCGGAAAAAGGTCCTGGTGACGGGTGATGATGTCGCCAATGCCAATCACGCGGTCAACGCCCCGCGCTTTCACCTCCTGCGCCACCTGCCGGTAGAGCGCCTCCTCCTCCATGCCGGCCTCTAGGAGGTCAGAGAGAATCAGGGTTTTCCGCCCGCGGCGGGCCTGGTGCACCAGCACATCCAGGGCAATGCGCAGACCGGCCACGTCATTGTTATAGGTGTCATCAATGATGTAGCAGCCGTTGATGGCTTCTTTACGCTCCAGCCGCATGGCCACCGGCACCAGCCGCTCAAACCGGCCCGCCATCTGCTCAGCGGGCACACCCAGGTATAAAATTGTAGCTAAACAGTGCAGCGCATTTTCTAAGGAGGCCTCGTCTGAAAAAGGCAAGGTCAGGTCCTGGCCGTGGCCCTGGTAATGGAACCGGATCTTGGTTTTCTGCTGCCGCATCTCCAGCACCTTCACCTGCACCTCGGCCACAGAGGGCTCATTTTTGCTCCACGTAAAGCTGGGCAGCCCCAGTTTCTGAACAGCGTAATGTACGTTCACCTGATCAGCGCAGTACACCAGCTTGTCTACATGGGCAAAGAGCTTCAGCTTTTCCTGCAGTTTCTCGTTCCTGGTGGCAAACCCCTCATCATGCGCCGAGCCCAGATTGGTGAACACGCCCACCGTGGGCTGCAGCACCTCCTCCAGCTTTGCCATCTCCTGGGGTTTGGAGATGCCGGCTTCAAACACCCCCACCGTATGGCTCTCATTGATCTGCCACACGGAGAGCGGCACGCCAATCTGGGAATTGTAACTTCTGGGGCTTTTCACCACCCGCTCTGACACACTCAGCAGCTGCGCCAGCCACTCCTTCACAATGGTTTTGCCGTTGCTGCCCGTAATGCCAACCACCGGCAGGTTGAATTTTCTTCTGTGGTAAGCCGCAATGCGCTGCATGGCTTCAATGCTGTTGCTCACCAGCAGCACGTTGGCCTCTGGGTAGAGCGCCAGATCCATAATGGCCTCTGAATCTTCTACAATAAACTGCCGCACACCGGCCTGGTAGAGCTCTGGCAGGTACTGGTGCCCGTCATGGAATTCGCCTTTGATGGCGAAGAAAACAGAGGCGGTAGCGTTGATGATCTTGCGGCTGTCGGTGACCAGGTGCTGGATAGGGTACTCGCCTTTGCATTGGGCTAGCATGCCCCCAGCTACTTGGGCTATTTCTTTGAAGGTAAACATGCGGTAGTGGGTAAGTCTACCAAAGATACAACTCACCGGCACACCGCCATACGTGTGGCGTTTTATTCTGTGGTTGGCGGTGGGTGCGTTTTGGGGCTGTTTTGGGGAAAATAGGCCGGAAGCGGGAAATTGGCGCAGACGCTCGCAGGTCCTCCGGACGCTACGAGGTCAGAACCTGGATTTTGTGGATTTGAGGATTGCACATATTTCTTTGACTCTGCTGGCGCGAGACTACAGTCTCGTGACGAACAGTGCTGCGAGTCTCCAGACTCGCCGGGAGCCGCAAGGAGATAAATGGGAGTCTGGAGACTCCAACCACAGCGCGGCACGAGTCTGGAGACTCGCGCCAGCAAAGAGTCAGGAAAGAATTCGGCAACGCCGAAGCAAATTTTATGGCGCGGAAGTTACATCCGTGACTTTCTTCGCTTTGTCAACTGACTTGCCACTTGAGCCGTATTCCCCTCATCCTAACCTTCTCCCTGGGGGAGAAGGGACGCTGCTTTTCGCGTTTTTTCTCTGTTTTCAGAAAAATAGGCCAAAAACGTGATTTCCCTGCGGAAGAATTATACACCGGAATGTTATGCGGGAGACGTAGTTTACTTTTGGGGAGGGGCTTGCTGCTGAAAGAACCGTGGCTTCCTGTACCTTTGCGCTCCTAAAAATCACCGACGTGCAATTCAACAGATACCACGGGGCTGCCATCAGCGCCTTTTTGATATGGGGATTCATTCCCTTTCCGCTGAAAGCGTTGACCGCTTTCCCCAGCAGTCAGATTCTGTACTTCAGAATACTGTTCTCTGTGGTCACGCTGCTGGCCCTTTCTTTGGGCACCCGCCGCAAGCAGTGGCAGGAGACATTTCAGCTGCTCAAGACCCAGACACGCAAAGAGAAGAACCGTTTTCTGCTGTTCACCTTTCTGGGCGGCGGGCTTTTGACGGTGAATTGGCTGAGTTTTATTTACGTGGTGAACCACGTGGATATCCAGACCGGCTCCTTTTCTTACCTGCTTTGCCCCATCTTAACGGCGGCGCTGGGCTTTCTGCTGCTGGGCGAACACCTGCGGGTGAACCAGTGGCTTTCTGTGGGGCTGAGTCTCATGAGCTGCCTGCTGGTGGGCACAGATTCTCTGTACAACCTGCTGTTCAGTTTGCTTATTGCCGCCTCCTATGCGTTTTACCTGGTCACGCAGCGGCTGCTCAAGGAGTATGACAAGATGGTGCTGCTCACGCTGCAGCTGCTGCTGGCGTTTGCCGTGATTGGGCCCAGCTACCCGTGGTTTGTGGGGGCGTCGGCGCAGCCGGTTACGGCACATTTCACGGGGCAGATCCTGCTGCTGAGCTGGGTATTTACGGTGCTGCCGCTGTTCCTGAACCTTTACGCGCTCAAAGAGCTGAAGTCTGCCACCGTGGGCGTGCTCATGTACCTGAACCCCATCATCAACTTCACCATGGCTTTCCTGTATTTTGGCGAAGTGGCCAGCCAGCAGAAGATTCTGGCCTACTTTGTGATTTTCCTTTCGGTGATCCTCTACAACCTCCCTATTGGCAAGAAAACACCCGCTCTAAAAACTTCGTGATTTTTAGCAGGCGGTGCAACCTTCTGCTCGGTTCAGGGCTCTTCATATCAGTAAGCACGGCCATCACCGCTGTGTTTCTCTGCAGATGAAAAAAAGACACGTTTCTCTTCTGGGGCTGGCACTTGTGGCAATGGGCTGCGCCCGAACAGAGGTTTTGCCTTCACAGGAGGGGAAAATGGCTTCTGCACCGCTTGCCCCCACCGTGCTTTCCCTACAGCAACCTACCCAGGCCAACGGGGTTACCCTTAAGCTGCAGGAGCTTACTGACAGCCGGTGCCCCTTGAATGTCATGTGCGTGCGGTACGGTTCAGCGGTTGCGGCCCTGCAACTGCAGGACGGTAGCGGCAACCGCGCCACGCAACGCCTGTATCTGGGCGAAGCGTTGCCAGCGCCGGACAACAGAGGGTTCAGAGGCACTGACTCAGTAGAGGTAGCCTTGGGCAACCAGAGGTTCTTGCTTGTCCTGCATGAGGTACAGCCTTATCCCGTGACCCCCAATGAAGCCCACCCGGCCAAGACGGCCAAGGTCACGGTAAGGCCTTTGTAATGTCTATAAACTGTTTTTTATAGAGGGTTGTTTGAAAGGTAAGCCCGCGGCTTCTGGCTGCGGGTTCACTTTTTCAGAAGGTGCATAAGCATGCCAATAGAAAGTAATTCAGCTTGAAACCCTTTTTAAGGAACAACCATACGTGAGTAGTAGCGGTAAGTTACGCCCATGAATTAAAGCACTCCTGTTTTCGGCCTGTTTTCTGGAAAACAGGCCGAAAACAGACAATGTTATACATGCAAAAGCCCCACCTTTTTTTTCAGAGGTGGGGCTTTTGCATTAGAAGCATTCTACCAGCTTAAAAGTTGTCCATATAGGCGTCTGTCTCGCGCCTAATCTTCTCTTTGCCGGTTTTAAGGCGGGCGTGGGCGTTGGTGCGGGCCAGTTCCAGATCTACGTCAGCGTCTGTTTTCACGGTTTCGCGGCGGTTGTAGCTGTAATGCTCCAGGCGGGCGTCTTTGCCCGCCTCGTCAATGGCTTTGCGGGTGTCATACTCGCGGCGGCGGGTCTCCAGTTTCTCCAGGCTCTCCAGCTCAGTGGTGGTCTCCACGTCACGCAGCAGGTCATCATAGGGGCCGCGCTTGGAGATGAGCTTGGTGAAAATGGGCGCTGTCTCCAGACAGATGAACAGCAGCATGATAAAGAAGCTGGGCAGCCACGGTAGTTTGTCCAGGGCCTCCATACGGGCCATTAAGCCGCCGTAGTCGTCAAAGCGGGCTTTGGCCTGGGCAATGGTTTTGTCGCGCTGGGCGGTGAGGGTGTCAATGCGTTTCTGGCGCTCGGCAATGAGTTGGCTGTTCTGCTCCTGCAGCACCTTCAGCTCAGCGTCAATCTTGTCATACTGGGCCTTTTTCTCCTGAAAGATAGGTCCGCGGCCAATTTTCTTGGTTCCGCCGGTGCCGTCGCTCTCGGCGCTCATTTGGGCATAAAGCGTGTCCCGTTGCGCAGATTTGGCGGCAATCTCGACCTTGATGCGGTCCATGTCTTTGCGCACCGAGTCTGTCTCAGTGAACTGTTTGTTTACCAGCTGCTGGTGTTCCAGCGCCAGCTGGGCTTTCTTCTCCTCCAGCACGCTGTCAATCTCCTTCTGGAAAATACGCAGCTCCAGCGGCTTGGAGATCACAATGGCCAACACCAGCGCCAGCACCAGACGGGGCAGGATCTGCAGGAACTCCTTGCCAAACCTGCCTTCCTTTCTAATGGTGGAGACAATGAAGCGGTCCAGGTTAAAAATCACCATGCCCCACAGCAGGCCAAAAGCCACCGCCGCGGGAATTGAGTCAAAAACGGTGTACAGTGCGTAGCCGCCAGACAGGGCTGCCAGCACCCCCGTAAACAGCACGGTGGCGCCAATGCTGCCAAATTTTACGTGTTCAGATTTGGGGCATTGGGCAAGGATGTGGTCGTCTGCACCGGCGCACCACCAGAAAAAATTTCTCATATTGTACAGAGGCAGCAGGTGCCTCCAGTTAAAAGTAGTATGCCAACAACGACAAAAGTGGGGGATTTGCTATTGAGACCCGGCGAAAATGTGACCAAACCTGCCAAAAATGTGACCAACTAAAAAAACAAACGGCCACGGCCCCTTTTTCCAGAGCAACTGCGGCGGTAACTCACTGGCTTATAGAAGAGTTCCAGCACAGCCAATCATTTCCTGGGACTTCCGTTTTCGGGCTGTTTTTCAGAAAATAGCCCGAAAACGGAAACACGGCTACTGGTTCTCGTCATCCAGTTTGTTGTAGAGCAGCAAAGAGCCGCAGGCGCTGGCCAAGACCATCTGCAGATCTGGGCTCAGGGTGTTCTTCAGCCAGACTTTGCCGTTGTTCACCGTCTGCACCGTGGCCAGCACATGCCCGTCTTTGGAGAACTCATAGCCCAGGGCGGTGCTGGACGGCAGTGATTTCCCCTCCCACTTGTACAGCGGGTAGACCTCCAGCTCATGGGCGCCGTTGCTGAGCTTGCCCAAGAAGTTACGGCGTTCCAGGTAGTGGCCGGGGTCTGCCAGGGCCAGGCGCCACGTGCCGCTTTCCTCAGATTGAAACACTACCTGCAACAACTCGCGCTGTTTGTCTAAGTTGATGGAAACACCGGCCAGTTCAGCGGTTTTGGCGTTGTGCATGGCCGCCGCCTGCACGTACCAGGTTTTCTGCTGCACTGAGTCCCTCACCCCGAAGCTGTATTTCTGGTAAGCGTCTGTGTCTTGGATGACCAGGTTGTCAATAGGTCCGTTCCGGCGGGTCCAGCCGCGTTCAATGTTTTCCAGTTGGTACTTGCCAAACCCGAAGCCCTTCTCCTTGCCCAGCGACACCCGCATCATAGACCTGCCTACCACCGGCATGGCCGTGGTTTCCTCCCGCATGCCCTGGCTCACACGCATATCCGGCACAGAGCAACTGGCAAGCACCACACCTGCAGCCACTGCCGCTGCGTAAAAGAAAAATTTGAAAGGGTTCATTGGGAAGTAGGTGAAATAGTGATGAGGTAAGACAACGAATTGGGAAAAGACGAATGGAAATGGTTAGACGGGCAGTTTCACCCTGGCATTTTGCGGCTCTGCCGAATTTTGTCTACCCTGTTTGCGGTACAGAAGCCGCGCCTCCCAACACCCTCCGTTCATCGGCCGCCAGGCCCTTCTTGAGCCACACCTTTCCTTTGCCCGTGAGCTGCACAGCGGCCACCAGCTCTATACCGTCTCTGAACGCAAAGCCCAGAATCTCCTGAGCGGCGCCCCTGAACTTGCTTTCATACTCATGCACCGGTTCCACCCTGATTTCTGTATTACCTTTGGTGAAGGCACTGTAGAAGCCTTTAAACAGCACAACCTGCCCCGGGTCTTGGGTGATGAGCCGCCAATTTCCCGTCTCCCGCGAAGGGATGTTGCTCACAAAGAGCTCACGGCTGTCTTCCCCGCCCAGACCCAGGGAGAGAATTTTCCCCAGCTTTATTTCCTTGGCAGAGACACCGGCCCCACAGGTCACCCGTGAGGCAATGCCCGCGCTGTCACGTAAGACAAACCCGTATTTCTGGCATATCTGCCTGGCCTCAAACGGGCCTGCCCCAAAGCCGCCGGTGCTGGTCCAACCGAGGCGCACATCCTCCACCGTAAATTTGCCCAGCCTGAAATCTTGCCTGAAACTGATGGTTTTACGGCCTGTAGCGGGTAATCCGGTAGCGGTTTGGGCCAGTGATCCCTGCAGGCGCCTATCTGTTACGGTACAGCTACTTAGAAAGGAAAAGGCAAGCATAGAAACGGCGGCTAGAAGTTTAATCTTCTGGGAAAACATCTGCGGTTAAAAAAGCTTAGCTATCTTAGTGATGGTGAAAAGACCGCCCGGAAAACAATTACCCCTATGAATCGCTTACTTTAAGTGATAAAAAAGCTGGCCGCCCTGCATCTGGTCAGTTGCAGATTGTTTCCGTATGAAATGTGATACCTAACCTTTCAGTATGATTTTAGGGCCTTATACCTTCTTAATAATACTCAGCAGCTTAATCATTCTCTCGTACCTGTTTGACATGGTGGCGAAGCGGAGCAAGATCCCGTCTGTGATCCTGTTGCTGACCACCGGTATTTTACTGCAGGTCACCGCCACCGCCTTTGAGGTGCGCCTGCCCGGGATCAGGAGCATACTGGAGCTCTTCGGGATCATTGGGTTGATTCTCATTGTGCTGGAGGGGGCCCTGGACCTGGAGCTGAGCAGGGACAAGTTGCCGCTCATCAGAAAGACCCTGCTCACGGCCACCCTCACGCTGCTCATCACGGCCGCGCTCATTGGCTGGTTTATTAACTTCTGGCTCAACGTGCCCTACCAGATGGCCATTATCAATTCAATTCCGCTGGCGGTGATCAGTAGTGCCATTGCCATTCCCAGCGTGACCAACCTCACCCCAGAGAAGCGGGAGTTCATTGTCTATGAGGCCACCTTCTCTGACATCATTGGCATTATTGCCTTCAACTTTGCGGTGCAGAACAACCAAATTGGTGTGGGGTCATTTGTCACACTGGCGGTAGACCTGGTGAGCATCTTCATCATCTCCATTATCTGCTGCCTGATCCTGCTTTTCTTCATTGACAAGATCAAGAGCCACATCAAATTCTTCCTGATCATTGCCATTCTCATACTGCTGTACTCAGTGGGAAAGGAGATGCACCTTTCATCATTGCTGATGGTGCTCTGCTTTGGGCTGATGCTGAACAACGCCGCGCTCTTCATCAAAGACCGCCTGGCCAGGTACATCAGTCTCAGTTCGCTGGAGGCTGAGATCAAGCAGTTGAAACAGATTAACGGCGAAAGCGCGTTTGTGATCAGGACGTTCTTTTTCCTGCTCTTCGGGTTCTCCATTAACCTGCAGGAGCTGCTGGACCTGAATGTCTGGGTGTTGGGCTTTACCATCTTCAGCATAATTCTGCTGGTGCGCTACCTGTACCTGCAGTACATTGCCCGGGTGCCGCTGATCCCAGAGCTGTTTGTAGCGCCCCGCGGCCTGATCACCATCCTTTTGTTTTACAGCATTCCTGCGCAGTTTCAGATACCGGGCATGAATGAGAGTGTGCTCTTCTTTGTGGTGATTCTCTCCAGCCTGCTCATGATGCTGGGGCTCATGCTCACCAGGAACGCCGTTGATGATATTCCCAATTACTAAGGGACCATGATGCCATAAGAAACGGGAAACCGAGGGATCAGCATATGCTGGAAATTCTTAACATACTGATGCTCACCTGAGATTGCCCCCATGAAAAAGCCACTCCTTCTTCTCCCGTTCTTCTTATTGACAGGCAGTTTTTTCTGCAAGGCCCAATCATTGCCTACCCCCAACGGTTCGCCCCGCCCCAGAATGTCTCTCCGGATAGTGGGCGTACGCGCCTCTGCCCACCCGGAGCCTCTCCTGTTGATTGGCGCCCAGGAAACGGTTCTGAGTGCGTTGATTGTGCACCCTAAGGATCTGGCTATCAAAGAAATCTACCGTGACTCCACGCTGCTGTCCTCTGTGGAGGGGCAGGGGAAAAACGGCATTCTGGTGGGCGAACTGAAAAGTAAACGCCCCCTCTTCAGGCTGGAGCACGTGCTGGAGTATTTTCAGGTACCCCATGAGAAACGGTCGCTCAGGGTACTGGTGAACAAGCAGCCGGTTGACCCCACGTTGTTTCTGGCAGATGTGCAGCGGATTGAGAAGATTGAGGTAACCAGGCAGGAACTCACCAACCCGGTACGCCTCAGCTGGAATGAGAATGAAGAATACCTGAATATTGTCACTGCTCAATAAGCACCGCCTCTAGCGCCCTGAAGGGCAGGCCCTTCCTCTTGACAGAATAACCGTACCAACTGCCTAACCGGGCATTGGGTACATTACAAAAGAAGCGGAGGTCTGTTTTCGGGCTGTTTTCTGAAAAACAGCCCGAAAACAGACCTCCGGAATATTTCCTTCTTTTCCTGCCTCTCCCCTCCTGCAGATTGCCCTCAGTGACAGGCTAACCTGGAAACTAGAAAGATTTGATGATGTCTGTGAAGTCTCTTGATTTGAGGGAGGCGCCACCAATCAAACCGCCGTCTACGTCTGGTTGCGCGAACAGTTCTTTGGCGTTGCCGGGGTTGGCGCTGCCGCCGTACAAAATAGTTTTGTTGAAAGCGGCCTCAGAATCAAACAGGCGGGAAAGCTCTTCTCTGATGTAGGCGTGCATTTCCTGGGCCTGCTGGCTGCTGGCGGTGCGGCCGGTGCCAATGGCCCAGATAGGCTCGTAGGCAATCACAATCTGGTCAAATTCCTCGTTGCTCAGGTGCGCCACGGTGTCGCGCAGCTGCTGGCCCACGTACTCAAAATGCTGCTCAGACTCCCGCACCTCCAGGGGTTCGCCGCAGCAGAAAATAGGTTTGATGCCTTCCTTCAGAGCCGCTTTCATTTTTTTGAACAGCAGATCTGAATCTTCGTGGTGGTACTGACGGCGCTCTGAGTGGCCCACCAGCACGTACTCTACGCCAACTGACTTGAGCATGGCCGCCGACACTTCGCCGGTATAGGCGCCGCTCTCGTGGGCACTCACGTCCTGCGCCGCTAAGTGCATGCGCGGGTTGCCCTGGATTAATTTACTGACCGTGCTCAGGAACGGGAACGGCGGCGTGACAATCACCTCAACGTTATCTGCGGTGACCTCGTCTTTCACCATGTTGTCAATCTCGCTCACCAACGCCTGCGCGTCCTGGTAGGTTTTGTTCATTTTCCAGTTACCGGCAACAATGTTCTTTCTCATAGCCATGAATAGATAATAAAGAAATGCGAAGCTTTTCAGGCCTGCGCGTTTAGGGGTTACTTTTCTGAAAACAGGGCAAAAACAGCGTACCCTGTGGCCGCTAAGATAAGGATTTGTGGCTGATCTACGCGCCAGTAACGGGATTTGTGCTTACAGGTGCAGGCTTTCTTTGAGGGCGGCGGGCACAAAAATGTGTTTCTCCACGGCATTCATGATCCGGAAGTCTTCAAGAAAAGAGGTCTCTTCGTTCAGGAATTTGAGGATGAGCGGGGTGGGCAGTTTGCTGAACAGGTCATGGAACACCTGCCGCGGCTCCTGTTTCTTCTCCAGCAGCACCCGCAGGAAAATGCTGTCATACAACCCAAACTTGTTGAACCCGCTCCCTGTGCCCGCCAACGGCGCTTTACCCTGGGCTAGATTACGGGCGATGGCCGAGCACTGCAGCTGAATAAAGCTGAACGTGTAGCCCGTAGAGGCTTTGGTGGCCCCACCGGCCGTACCAATGTTGATGACCTGCGCACTCTGCTGCTTCGGGAAAGGGGCATCGGTCATGGGAATCATCCCGAATTCCTCGTGCGTAATCTCATACTCCGTGAGGTGCAGGAAATCTCTGAGGTAGGCTTTCAGTTCCTGGTCATAGGCTTCCTGGGGAAGCTCGGCCTCAGAGAAACCCGTGTACTCCACCAGCGCCTCGTGCGCATTGGTGGGCAACACGTACATAAACCGGCAATCTTGATGCTGCTCCACCCGGAAATCCATTAAGGTTGGCTCCTTCGGGTTGAAGACCGGTTGCGCGGTTTTGATGAAAATGCCTTTGAAATGCTGCACCATGTAATGCTTTTTGGGCAGCTGCTTGATTTTGAAGAACGCACTGTTGAACACGTACGGCGCCTGGTACACGCCGCGCTTGCCATGCACCGTTCCGTTGGGCTCTATTCTTATGATGTCTTCCTGCCGGAACTCCACGTTCGGGTACTTTTTCATCAGCCCGAAGCAATGTTCATAAAACGAGAGGCTGTCCAGCATTTTGTACTGGTACGGATGAATGTCCAGCAGCTTAGAGAACGTGGGCGAATGAAAATACAACGCCGACCACTTACTTTTGAGGCAGCTCTCAAACGGACTCTCCCCGGTTTGCCAGAAACACCAGGTGCGGTCATTGGTTTGCTTGGCGTCGCGGTCCAGCAGCAGAATACGCTTATGCCGCAGGGGCTCCTGTTCCAGCAGATAGCACAGCAGACTCAGGCCCGCCGCTCCCGCTCCGGCAATAATGTAGTCGTAGGGGCGCGGGTTAGCGGACATAGAACAACTCTACAAGGTTGAGGAACAGGAAGAAGAAGAACTGCACCAGCAGGAAGTACGGCGCCAGTTTGTTCCGGGAGTTTCTGAGCAGCGGCATGAGCACCAGCACAAACAGAAAACTGAACACATACCAACTGATGTAATTCTGCAAAGGTGCCGCGTGGCCCTGCCAATACCAGAAATCAAATTTTTCGCAGACCTGCTCAATCAAAAAATCAATGCTCACGGGCATGGCCGCCGCCACCGCTGCTTTTAGTATGAACGGTTTCTGCCAGGTATTGACCACCGTGGCCGCAGCAAAACACAGGGCCGCCCAGTTCATGCCAATGAGCCAGGGCACCTCCAGGAACTTCGGCCCGAAGGCATCTCCGTAATGGTACTCCCCAAACACATCGCCGGTGGCTACCCCAATGACCTCGGCGGTGAAGCCTACCAGAAATACGCCTATCGCTCCGGCTACCATTCTAACCGTAAGCCCTTGGTGGTTCCAGAACAGCAGCGCCGTGGCCAGAATCAGGTTGAGCGGCGTGTTGCTCAGAAACCAATCCCGGTACGGCGTGTAGAACCCAATGAGTCCGCAGCCATGGAACAGACAGAGGATGATGATAGAGAGATACAGCTTATTGACAAGCAATGGCACAGAAAGGTCTTTCATTCACGCAAAATTGATTTCCCCTTGGCGTACGCGAAAGGCGGCAATATAGTGAACCGGCAGCAGAAAGATTTGTTCACGGCACCCACCCCTCCTGCCAGCGAAATTAAAGCTCAGGAAAGTCTATAGCTTTTTGTGTCCTCCGTTTTTGGCCTGATTTCAGAAAAACAGGCCAAAAACGGCAAGGCGCCTTCTTCTGCTGCTGCTGCTGAGGAAATTGTTTCTCCTACTTCTGCTGAAAGCATTTAAGCCGCAAAAGGTTTTACGTTTGGTAAGAGCTTATCTAGATTGCCCACAAGATCCTTTCAGGATGACAAAAGGAGAAAAAGAACCCACCCCTACCCCTCCCAGGAGGGGAGTTGCTCCGAGAAGCAGGTTTAGATAGATGACGTTGAAATGGTGATAATCAACTTTTGTGAGGTTATAAGATTACGCATTCCTGATGCTCCCCTCCTCGGAGGGGTAGGGGTGGGTTTCCTCTGCTTCACGAGTGTTCTGAAACAAAAATCCCTGCGCGGCTTCTCTCACTGCACAGGGATTTCTTATACTTTCTGTTTAGCGGCTCTTTTTCTGAAAACAGCCCGAAAACAGACCTATAATTTCGGCTTCAAATACTTAGCCGTGTGATTCTCTTCTGAAAGTTTCGCCAAGTCTTCCGGGGTTCCTTCAAAGAGCAGGTGACCGCCGTTTGTACCGCCTTCGGGGCCGAGGTCAATGATCCAGTCGGCGCATTTGATGATGTCCATGTTGTGCTCTATCACCAGCACGGTGTTACCGTTTTCTACCAGCGCATTGAGCGCGGTCAATAACTTGCTGATGTCATGGAAGTGCAGGCCGGTACTGGGCTCGTCAAAGATGAACAGGATATTGCCGTTGTGCGGCGTAGCACCTTTGGTCAGGAACGAAGCCAATTTCACGCGCTGCGCCTCCCCACCAGATAAAGTATTGCTGCTCTGACCCAGCCTGATATACCCGAGCCCCACGTCTTGCAGCGGCTTCAGTTTCTCCAGAATCTTGGGCTGATCTTTGAAGAAAATCAGGCTGTCATCAATGGTCATGTCCAGCACTTCGGAGATGTTTTTCTCATGGTACTGAATGTCCAGAATGTCTTGTTTGAATTTCTGTCCGCCGCAGGCCTCACAGGTGAGGTAGATATCAGCCATGAACTGCATTTCAATCTTCACCTGGCCTTCGCCCTGGCACACCTCACAACGGCCGCCTTCAATGTTGAACGAGAAGTGCGACGGCTTGAACCCGCGCGCCTTCGCCAGCGGCTGGTCGGCATACATCGTTCTGATGGCGTCATAGGCTTTCACGTAGGTCACCGGGTTGGAGCGCGACGATTTCCCGATGGGGTTCTGGTCCACGAACTCCACGTGCGCCACCTTGTTGATGTCACCACTGAGTTTGTCAAATTTACCCGTGGCATCGGCGTGGCCGCCGAGGGCTTTGATGAGCGACGGCGCCAGAATCTTCTTAATCAACGTAGATTTGCCCGAACCGCTCACGCCCGTCACCACCGTCATCACGTTCAGGGGCACTTTCACGCTCACGTTCTTGAGGTTGTTCTCGCGGGCACCGTGCACTTCC
Source organism: Rufibacter ruber (assembly GCF_014138425.1). Classification (NCBI taxonomy): domain Bacteria; kingdom Pseudomonadati; phylum Bacteroidota; class Cytophagia; order Cytophagales; family Hymenobacteraceae; genus Rufibacter; species Rufibacter ruber. Next base: position 173,848 of record NZ_JACJIQ010000008.1, on the reverse strand, counting down.
ACACAATTCCGCCAAGGGCGACGTTGCGTGGGAACCGGCACTTCCATGCGGCCACTCAAATACCGGCCGGTGTAGGTATCGCTTTTCAAAAGGTCTTGGAACGAGCCCTGGAACATAAGATTTCCGCCACCGGAACCCGCTTCCGGACCGATGTCCAAAACCTGGTCTGCGACTTCCATCATGCCTTCCTCGTGCTCCACCACAATCACGGTGTTGCCCATCTGCTGCAAAGAGCGCAGCACGCCAATGAGCTGGTCAGCGTCTTTGGGGTGCAGCCCGATGCTGGGCTCATCCAAAATGTACATAGAACCTACCAAGGCGCTACCCAAGGAAGTAGCCAGATTGATGCGTTGGCTTTCGCCGCCGGAAAGGGTGTTGGACAAACGGTTCAAAGTCAAATAACCCAAACCCACGCGCACGAGGTAACTCAACCGGTTGGTGACTTCGGTGATGAGGCGGTCGGCCACGGCTAGGTCATGCTCGCTTAGGTGCAGGTTTTGGAAAAATTCCAGCGTTTTGGTCACGGGCATAAGCACCAGGTCGGTGATGCTTTTCCCGTCTACTTTCACGTAGCTAGCATCTTTCCGCAGGCGCGAGCCTTTACAGTCCGGGCAAGCCGTACGACCGCGGTAACGGCTCAACAACACGCGGTACTGAATCTTGTGCGTCTGCGCCTGTACGTGTTTGAAAAAGTCGTTCAGCCCCCCGAAGTATTTGTTCCCGGTCCAGAGTAGTTCCTGCTGTTCCTCAGAGAGTTCGTTGAACGGACGGTGAATTGGAAAATCAAACCGAATGCCGTTTTTGATGAGCGGTTGCAGCCATTCGTTCTGCTTCTCGGTGCGCCACGGCGCGATGGCTCCCTCAAACACGGTCAGGCTTTTGTCTGGAATCACCAGGTCTGGGTCAATGCCAAGGACGCTGCCCCAGCCTTCGCAGGTCTGGCAGGCGCCGTACGGGTTGTTGAAGCTGAAGAAATTGACGCTAGGCTCCTCAAACACCATTCCGTCCAGCTCAAAACGGTTAGAGAAGATGCGTTTCTCGTCGCCCAGCTGTACGTGGCATTCGTCGTGGCCCTCGTAAAACGCGGTCTGCACCGAGTCAGCGAGGCGCATCTGCAGGGTTTTGGCTTCCTCGTCATGCCTGATGACGGCGCGGTCAATGAGAATAAAGACCTCGCCCTTGGGCTCCGGTTTTCCTTCTGAGATGAGTTCCTCAATAAAGAAGGGCTCGCCGTTCAGAATGACGCGGGAATAGCCTTTCTGCAACAGCAAATCCAGCTCTTTGCTCAGTTTGCGGTCTTTGTTTTGCTGCAGCGGCGCCATAATCATGACGCGGGTTCCGTCTTCCAGCGCCATGAGGTAATCTACCACGCTGGTCACGGTGTCTTTCTTCACCTCTTTGCCGGAGACCGGCGAAATGGTCTTGCCAATGCGCGCGTACAGCAACTTGAGGTAATCGTAAATCTCGGTGCTGGTGCCCACGGTGGAGCGGTTGTTCCTTATGCTCACCTTCTGCTCAATGGCAATGGCCGGGCTGATGCCCCTGATGTAATCCACGTCGGGCTTGTCCATGCGGCCCAGGAACTGGCGCGCGTACGAGCTCAAACTCTCCACGTACATGCGCTGGCCTTCGGCGTAGAGCGTGTCAAACGCCAGCGACGATTTGCCGGAGCCGGAAAGGCCGGTGACCACAATGAACTGGTTGCGCGGCAGGGCCACGCTCAGGTTCTTTAAATTATGGACGCGGGCCCGTTTAATGATGATGTGCTCGCGGGCGTCCAGCGCGTCTATTTGGGTATCTTGCGGAATGATGTCTTCTGTCATATAGAAATATAGCCTCTCTAGAACATAAACCGCTCAAGAATAATTCTGTTGCGCGGCCACAAAACGGCGGAAGGCTAAACCGCAAAGGTAGGCATACGCCGCCGCATTTAGAAGCCTGACCGTCAATTGCGTTTTTGGCCTGTTTTCCCAAAAGTAGGCCAAAAACGGCGGAAGAAATTTGCGGGTATTTGGCAGAGTTTGTAACTTTCTTCCCTTCCGTCTCGGAAAAGATTACTTGTCATTTGATTGTTTCACTTACCAATTAATCAGTACCACTATGGGAAAAGGAGATGCTAAAAGCAAAAGAGGAAAAATCAGCAAGGGTTCGTTCGGCAACAGCCGCCCCAAGAAAGCCCAGAACAAAGCGACCAAGTTGGCGAAGCTAGCCCCTAGCAAAGCCGCGGCCAACGCGTAATCATTCTCTCGGCTCACGCCGAAAACAGGAATCCCCGCCAGATTTGGTTCTGGCGGGGATTCCTGTTTTTGACCTGTTTTTAGAAAAACAGCCCCGAAACGCAACTGGCGCAGACACTCGCAGGTGCTGCGCACGCTACGAGGTCTTAGGAGCGGACGATAATGCGGCGGCCAGCGGATTGAACCCACCCCTACCCCTCCCAGGAGGGGAGTCTTGTTGCATAGGAACGGAGTCTCATATCAGTAGAAGCCTTTCCCATGGAATGGTAGAGCACGAAAGCTACACCCGTGATGATGGCTTTGACCACACTTTAGCTGATACTCCCCCTTTGAAGGGGGCGAAGGGGATGTTGACACCTGCTGATCCGCGCATCGCAGAGGCATGGCCATACGGCAGATGCCCTACGCATTCCAGATATTCCCCTCCTCGGAGGGGTAGGGGTGGGTTCTACGCATGGCAGATATTCCCATGGCTCCCGGCGAGTCTGGAGACTCGCACCACTACATGTCACGAGTCAGAGACTCGCGCCAGTGTTTTTTTTCAATGAGCCTATTTAGCATTTCCAAAAATGAGCTTTAGATAGCTTCTGTACTGGCGCCAGCACCCGCTTGTGTCGCTGTTTTGGCTCTTCTTTTGCGAAAACAGGCCAGAAGCAAACAGCTTCAAAAGACTACAAAAAAGCAGACACTTGCGCCAATGATCAGAAAATACTAAACAGGCTCAATAACCAATCAGCGATTCTCCCAAGACCTCGTAGCGTCCGGAGGACCTGCGAGCGTCTGCGCCCATTACTCTTCCTCCTCCTTGTTCTCCTGCATGGCCAGCAAATTATGCGCGCCTTTCACAGCAATGCGGTTAGAATTTTGCAGTTCCGCGGGTAGCTGCACTTCTACAAAGCCATTTCCCTTGAGACCCGTCTGCACCTCTACGCGTTTAAATGTGCGGTTGCCAGAACTCGCATAGATGTAGGAAACCCCTTGAAACTGCACCACGGCGCTTTCGGGTAGGGCGGTGACTGCGCGTTCTTTGGTGGGTACGGTGGCCGTCACGTACATACCGGGGAGCAACTTGTGTTCATCATGGTGGTCCAGGTGCGCGTGCACAGGCACTGTCTTGTCACCTTCCACGCTGTGGCCTACCAAGATGATTTCCGCGGAGCGGGGAGTGGCGTCATTGGGCAGGGTGTAGGTGAGGCGCTGGCCGGGGCTCAGGCACGGTACGTCTTTCTCAAAGGCGTTGAGCTTGAGGTGCAGGTCATCGGTGTTCACCAGTTCAAACAGCACATCGGTGGAACTCACCATCTTGCCCACATTCACCAATGTGTTTTTTACGAAGCCGTTGATGGGCGAGACGATGTTGATGGTGCGGCTGATTTTCCCGTTTTGCAGGCGGGCCGGGTTGATGTTGATCATGAGCAGTTTCTCCCGCAGCGCGGCCAGGCTGTTCTGCAAGACTTCACGCTCAGTCTTCACCTGTTGCAGGTTCTTGAGGGCGCTCACCTTCTCCTGGGTGAGTTCCTGCTGACGGGCATACTCCAGATTGGCCAGTTGCAGGCGGGCGCGGGTGTCCAAGTAATCCTGTTGCAGCTGCACGTAATCTTGGTGCTGGAGGGTGGCCAGCACCTGGCCTTTGTTGATGTGCTGACCCGGTAGCAGGTTCATGGTTTTTACGAAGCCGCCATAGGGCACCGAGACACTCACCAAACTGGTGGGCGGCACGTCAATTTCCCCGGAGAGCTGCAAAGTGTTGCCCAGTTTCTGCTGCGAAGGCGCGCCTAACTCAATGCCGGTGTTCTGCATCTGCTGCTCGGTGAGCGTAATCACGTCCGGGTTTTCTGGGGCAGCGGCGGATTGGGCGGCAGGCGTTTCCGTTTCGGGGCTGTTTTTCTCAGAACAGGCCGAAACCAGGAAAAGCCCGGCGATGGCGAAGGATAAAAAGTTAGTTCTCATATTAGTTGCCTCCTAGGTATTGGAGTTGAAAGACGTTTAACTGATAATCCAGCAGGAGCTGGAGGTAATTCTGCTGGGTGCGCAACTGCTGGTCGGCGGCCTGAAGGTAGCTCAGGTAGCTGGCCTCGCCGCTGCGGTAGGCTTTGTCGGCTTGAGTGAGGGCCAGGCGGGCGTTCACCAGCACCTGTTCCCGGTAAAAGTGCAGGCTCTGCCGAAGCCGCTGGTGTGTTTCCTGCGCCGCCTGCCACTCACTCTGCAAGAGGTGCTGCTGGTTTTGGAGCGAGGCCTCGGCGGCCTGTTTGCCCAAAGCGGCGGCTTTCACGCGCGCCCGCTGCGCCCCTTGCCAGAGCGGCACCGCCACCCCCGCTTCCACGCCCTGGAACCGCCGGCTTCTATCTGCGGCCGTTTCTGCCCGCCCGTTGATGTCATAAGTGCCAATCAACGATTGGTTGAAATACCCCAAGGTAATATCAGGGGCTAATCTGCTTTTCTCCACCTGCCGCTCGCGGTCGGCTACGGCAATCTGCTGTTGGTGCACTTGCAGGAGCGGGTGGTTCTGAGTTTCGGCTGCGCCGATGGAAGTGCTGTCCAGTTGCAGCGGCTGCGGCGTGATGTGCAAGGGTTGCGGGGCCTGTACCAAGGCATTCAGCTGCGCCTGGGCCACGGCTAAAGCGCTCTGGTTCTGCCGGAGGCGGTCAGTGAGTTCCAGCCGTTGGGTGGTGGCGGTGGTTTTCTCCAGCAGCCCCGTCTCACCCGTCCTGAACCTAACCTCGGCGGCTCGCTCCAATACTTGAAAAATGCTGTCTTGCCGCTGTAGCAGTTGGTGGGTCTGGTACAGAAATGCCAACCGGGCGTAGGCCTGCTTCACCTGGTACAGCAGTTCGTGCTGCTCCAGATTCAGTTGCTGCTGGCTCAGGTTCTTCTGCTCCTGCAACAGCTTACTCTGCGCCTTCCACACCGTGGGGAACGGAATGGTCTGGCTTATACCTATGCGGTCATCGGTGACGGGGCTGTTGATTTCGCCCTGGCTGTAAGAAAGCTCGGTCTTGGGAATATCCACCGCGGTTTTCTGCAAGGCTCCCCGCATTTCCACCTCCAAGGCCGCGCTTTTGAGCTGTTGGTTGTGCTGCTTAGTCAATTCCAGCACTTGCGGCATTGACAAGGTTTGCGATGGAGTGCCTTGTGCCTGCGTGTTCAAGGGTAATGCCAGACCGAGCGGCAGAAACCACAGCGCTGCTGATTTCTTCAACCCACCGAAGCCTTTCTCAGAGAAATAATAGATGATGGGCAGCACCACCAGCGTGAGCAGCGTGGCCGAGAGCAGTCCGCCAATGACCACGGTGGCCAAGGGTTTCTGCACTTCGGCGCCCGCCGAGGAAGACAAGGCCATGGGCAGGAAACCGAGGGAGGCCACGGTGGCCGTCATGATAATGGGCCGCAGGCGGGCGGCCGTTCCTTCGCGTATGATTTGTTCCAGGTTGGTCATGCCGCTGGCTTTTAATTGGTTGAAATACCCTATCATCACAATGCCGTTGAGCACCGCTACCCCGAAGAGCGCAATGAAGCCCACGCCCGCCGAGATGCTGAACGGCATGTCGCGCAGGAGCAAGGCAAACACACCACCAATGGCCGATAGCGGAATGGCCGTGAAGATGAGAATAGACTGTTTAATGGATTTAAAGGCGAAAAACAGCAACACAAAGATGAGCGCCAGCGCCAGCGGGACCGCCACCGAGAGTCGTTCTTTGGCTTCAATCAGGTTCTGGAACTCGCCGCCGTAAGTGATGGTGTAGCCGGGCGGTAACTGAATCTGCGCCTCAATTTTCTGCTGAATCTCGGTGACAATGCTCTGCACATCGCGGTTGCGCACGTTAAACCCAATGGTGATGCGGCGGCGGGTGCCGTCGCGCTGAATCTGGTTGGGACCTTCCTTCATCTCCACCTGGGCAATGTGCTCCAGCGGAATCTGCAGGCCGTTTTCATTGCTGACGTACAGGCGCTGCACGTCAGCAATGTCCTGCCGGTTCTGTTGGTTCAGGCGCACCACCAGGTCAAAGCGTTTCTCGCCTTCATAGACCTGCCCCGCAATCTCGCCGGCAAACGCCGAGGTCACGGTGCGGTTCACGTCTTCAATGGTGAGGCCGTAGCGGGCAATCTGCTCGCGGTCATACTGCACCACCACCTGCGGCAGTCCGCTCATTTCCTCAATGTATAGGTCTTGCGCGCCTTCAATGGGCTGCACCAGTTTGCCAATTTTCTGGGCGTACAGGGCCAGTTGGTCCATGTCTTCGCCGTAAATTTTGAGCACCACGTCTTGCCGCGCCCCCGTCATCAACTCATTAAACCGCATCTGAATGGGCTGCTGCACGCCAAAGGTGGCTTGAGGCAAGTTCTGGTGCAGCACATCAGACATTTTGTTGGCGAGTTCTACGCGGGAGCTGGCGCTGGTCCATTCAGCGCGTTCTTTCAGGACCACAATCATGTCGCCCAGCTCTACGGGGTTGGGTTCGGTGGGCACTTCGGCAGAGCCGATTTTGGTGACCACTTTCTCTACCTCGGGGAAGGTCTGCTTGAGCACTTTAGAGGCTTTCTGCACCACCTCAATGGTCTCGTTGAGGGAGCTGCCCGTGAGCACGCGGGTTTCAATGGCAAAATCGCCTTCGTCCAAAGACGGAATAAACTCGCCGCCCATTTGCGTGAACAGCACCAAACTCAATGCGAACAGGCCCAAAGCAATGCCCAACACCAACGTTTTGGCGCGCAGCGCGAAGTTGAGCAACGGCTGGTACGCCCGGTTAATGGCCTGCATGATGCGGTCTGAAATGTTCTCTTTGTGCTGGGTTTTTCGGCTCAAGACCAGCGAGGCCATCATGGGCACGTAGGTGAGCGACAACAGGAAAGCGCCCAGAATAGCGAAGGAAACCGTCTGCGCCATGGGTTTGAACATCTTGCCCTCAATACCCACCAGCGCCAGAATGGGCAGATAGACAATGAGAATAATAATCTGCCCAAACGACGCAAAGCCCATCATTTTGCTGGCCGAGCCCTGCACTTCGTCGTCCATCTGCTTGCGCGAGAGCTTGAACACGCCCTGCTGCGCGTACTCGCTGGTATGGATGCTGTGAATGACCGCCTCCACAATAATCACGGCCCCGTCCACAATCAGCCCGAAATCCAGCGCGCCCAAGCTCATGAGGTTACCAGACACCCCGAACACGTTCATGAGCGAGATGGCAAACAGCATGGCCAGCGGAATCACGGAGGCCACCAGCAAGCCCGCCCGCCAGTTGCCCAACAGCAGCACCAGCACAAACACCACAATCAACGCGCCCTCCGCCAGGTTTTTCTCTACCGTATTGATGGCGCGGTTCACCAGTTTAGTGCGGTCCAGGAACGGCTCCAGCACCACGCCCGGCGGCAGGGTTTTCCGGATTTCGGATACCTTGTCTTTCACCCGCTGGATCACCTGGGACGAGTTTTCGCCTTTGAGCATCATCACAATGCCGCCCGCCACTTCGCCCTGCTCGTTCACCATGGCGCCGTACCGAATGGCCGAGCCCTCGCGCACCTCGGCCACGTCCCTGATTAAGACCGGCGCGCCGCCCGCGGTGTTGGTGACCACAATACGGCCAATGTCCTCGGGGCTCTGCACCAGCCCTTCGGTGCGGATGAAGTAGGCGTTGGGGTCTTTCTCAATGTAAGCGCCACCCGCGTTGGCGTTGTTTTTCTCCAGCGCGTTAAAAATATGGGTGATGGTGAGGTTGAAACTGCGCAGCTTCTCGGGGTTGATGGCCACTTCGTACTGCTTCAGCTTACCCCCGAAACTGCTGACTTCAGCCACGCCGGGCGTTCCCAGCAGTTGCCGCCGCACAATCCAGTCCTGAATGGTGCGCAGTTCGGTGGCGTTGTATTGGCTTTCATATCCGGCCGCCGGCCGAAGCTCGTACTGGTAAATCTCGCCCAAACCGCTGGAAATAGGGGCCAAGGTGGGCGAACCCATGCCTTCGGGAATCTGCTCCTCTGCTTCTTTCAGTTTCTCGGTGATCTGCTGGCGGGCCCAGTAAATATCGCGGTCCTCGTCAAAGACCACCGTCACCAGAGACAGCCCGAAACGGGAAAACGACCTGATCTCGGTCACGCCCGGCACGCTGGCCACCGACTGCTCCACGGGGAAAGAGATGAGCCGCTCCACCTCCTGCGCCCCCAACGACGGCGACACCGTGATGACCTGGACCTGGTTGTTGGTGATGTCGGGCACGGCATCAATGGGCAGGCGCTGCACGTTGTACACGCCCCACGCCACCAGCGCCACCGTAAGCAAGCCAATCACCAGCTTGTTCTTGATGGAAAACTCTATAATCTTCTGTAACATGTTCTTGATTGGGGATGACGCTGTTTTCGGCCTGTTTTCTGAAAAACAGGCCAAAAACGGCAAGACCGGAGAACGCCTGAACGGTTGCCGTCCGGGCGGTTCTTAGGGAAATAAGGTTGATTGGGGAATTGGCATAGACGCTCGCAGGTCCTCCGGACGCTACGAGGTCTTTTGAGTAGGCGCTTTTTCGTTTTCGGGCTGTTTTTCAGAAAATAGGTCAAAAACGGAAATGCGCCTCGTGTGCAGGACTGAATGCACCAGATCTTCCTTTAAGAACCAAATCTTTCTTTGTCATCCTGGAAGGAACTTGGTTGCGAACGGTAGTGACGTATCTTGAACGCTAATCTAGTTTGCTCACAAGGTTCTTTCAGAATGACAAAAAGTGAGAAGCCTGGGCTTTTGAAAGTAGCCAGACTGCTGATGCTGCCAATAAAAAGGAGATTTACGCCACTTGCGGCGGTTGCCAGATGCTGCCGGTAAAAGCGTCTGCGACCCGGGGTTGAGGGTGGGAAAGGTAGTGCTGCGGCTCCTGCGTTTCCTGTAGCTGAAAGGTAGGCTGCAGCAGCGGCATGGCCACAAAGTAATCATACGCCGAGTTGCCCATCTGCTTGAGCGGGAGCCGGTCGTGGTTTTCTGAGGGAGTATTTTCAGAACCCTGGTAGTGCATGTGCAGGAACTCGGAGAAGCTCAACTGTCCGTTCAGGGCCACATGCGTCTGGTAGTGCTGCAGCAGGTCAGAGATTTTGGAAAGCTCATGCAGGTCAGAGTTGGGCAGCAGGGAGCCCAGGAAAAGATACACCGCAAAAAAGATAACCCTGATTTTCAAAGCAGCTGCCTAAGTTCTATAAGCAAAGATAGCGGGAATAGTAGAAAGATGGAAGCCAAAGATGAAGAGAGAGGGCGTGGGTACAGACGCTCGCAGGTCCTCCGGACGCTACGAGGTCTTGGGAGAATTGCTGATTGGTTATTGAAAAGAAAAAACAAGCACTGGCGCGAGTCTCTGACTCGTGACATGTAGTGGTGCGAGTCTCCAGACTCGCCGGGAACCATGGTAATATCTGCCATGCGTAGAACCCACCCCTACCCCTCTGAGGAGGGGAATATCTGCCATGCGTGGAGCATTTGCCGTATGGCCATGCCTCTGCGATGCGTGGTTCGGCAGGTGTCAACATCCCCTTCGCCCCCTTCAAAGGGGGAGTATCAGCTAGGGTGTGGCCACCGCCATCGTCACAGGTGTAGCTTTCGTGCTCTACCATTCCATGGGAAAGGCTTCTACTTGTATGAGGCTCCGTTCCTATGCAACAAGACTCCCCTCCTCGGAGAGGTAGGGGTGGGTTCAATTAGCTGGCCGCCGCATTATCGTCCGCTCCCAAGACCTCGTAGCGTGCGCAGCACCTGCGAGCGTCTGCGCCAACGGCTTTTGCCCAGACTTAAGGTCATTCGGCAAAGGTCACATAAAAGCGTGTTCCCGTTTAGGGTCTGTTTTTAGAAAAACGGCCCCTAAACGGGAAGAATTTTACTTTCAGCTTTTTCTACAAACTCAACTTACGGAGCTTATCTGCTTTCCAGGCGGTAAACGCCACAATCAAAATGGTCATAGAACCACCAAACACCACTGACGGCACCACACCCAGCAGCTTGGCCGCCAGACCAGACTCAAACGACCCGATCTCGTTGCTGGACCCCACAAAGATGTTGTTCACGCTGGAGACGCGGCCTTTCATGTGCTCTGGCGTGAGCGTGTGAATCAACGTAGACCTGATAATGACCGAGACACTATCCAGCACGCCACTCATCAGCAGCAGCGCAAATGACAGCCAGAACAACTGCGACAGCCCGAACCCAATGATACAGGCGCCAAACCCGGCCACTGCCCACAGCATCTTCTTCCCGGCGTTAAAGGTAATCGGCCGGTAGGCCATGAACACCGCCATGGTCACCGAACCAATGGCCGGAGCCGACCGTAGCGCGCCCAATCCCTGCGGACCAATCTTCAAAATGTCAGACGCAAAAATAGGCAGCAAGGCCACGGCTCCGCCGAAGAGGACCGCAAACATATCCAGCGCCAGCGCACTCAAAATAATCTGGTTCCCAAACACAAATTTCAGCCCCGTCTGCAAACTTTCTTTGATGTTGAGTTTGGGACCATCACTCAGCGGCAGCGGCCTACCCGCAATAAAACCATAGAGCACCAGCGCCAGCAATACCAGCGCGGCATCAACACTGAACGCGGCCGTCACTCCGCCAAACGCATACACCAACCCGCCAATGGCCGGGCCCGCCACTGAGGCCGCCTGCCAGGTAGAGCTGCTCCAGGTAATGGCATTGGCGTAGAACTTCCGGTCTGGCAAGAGCTGCGGCATAAATGAGAACGTGGCCGGCCCCATGAACCCGCGCGCCAACCCGCTCAGGAAAATGACCGAGTAAATGGGCGTGGTGCCGAACTGGTGCAGCACCTGCCCCACATCTAAGGTATAGAACAGCAGTGCCAGCGAACAGAACAACAGCACGCTCAGCACCGTCATGATAATGCGCTTGCGCGGAACAATATCGGCCACGTGGCCGGCGTAGAGCGCCACCGTGATAGACGGTATGGCTTCTACCAACCCAATCAAGCCCAGCGCCAGCGGGTCTTTGGTGAGGTCATAGATCTGCCACCCCACCACCACCGCCTGTATCTGCATGGCCAGGGTAATGCAGAAACGGGCCGAGATATAAAGCCGGAACTCAGGAATGCGGAGCACGGCGTACGGGTCATGCCGTTCTTCTTCTGGGGGATTTACAGGTGTAGCCACTGGTAAAATTAAGTATGAGCCTGTTTAAAATTTGTCTTTCGTGCTGCCAAGAAACCTGACTTCACGCTATTCTCGCCTTAGTCATTGCTACGAGGCTCTAAAACCGCACAGGCAGAAACTTACGCTGACACTCTCCGCTTACGAATTCAGGATGTGAATAAGGTCAAAGGCAAAGGTACGGCAATTTCCAGTTCCAGATTTATTTCAGATGTTCTTGAACGATTCCCTTCAGGGTAGATGTTGGCTATATAACCATCCTCCTATTTTTTAAGGAGGTATTGCTATGTTGAGGACAATCTTTTGTAAGTTTACATCTGATACTATTAGCTTATGTCTCCTATCTTTTTAGACGCCATTGCACTAGCTTACCGCCCAGACCTGGACGTGCTGTTCCTGCGTTGGCCACAGCCAGTATATGCCCTCTCGGTACGGGAGGTGTATCAGCAGGTGCTGGAATTAGCCCAGGAGACCAACGCGCGGTATTGGCTCTTTGACGTGCGCAGCCGGGGGCCTTTGTCTCCGGAAGACCAGAAATGGGTGAATGAGACCTTTTACCCACAGTTACACGCGCAGTTAGACCGCGCCGTGCATGTGGCGTACCTGCTTACCCCAGCCCACGCTGAAGACACTTTTACAATTGAAAGTGCTGAAAAACTGCGGCAGGCACCCTGGTATGGCCAATCAGTAGATTTCGAGGGCTTCACCTCAGAAACCGATGCGCTGCACTGGCTAAAGAAATGCCAGTTGGTAGAGGTTGAGCATTAACTTCTCTTATATTTCTAAAAGCATAGCCCCGTCTGTTCTTAAAGCAGACGGGGCTATGCTTTTACAGGGAGTGCACCCACCTCAAGAACCATGCTTGCCGGCTACTTCCTGTTTTTGAGCTGTTTTCAGAAAAACAGGCCAGAAATGACCTTTATCATTTCAACCTTGGGGCAGAAGAAGTATTCTTGCAGCGTTAACATAAAGGAAGCCAGCGCTTCCCAATTGGTATGAGCGAAGGATTGAAAACAGATATTGCCACTGAAGATGACATTAAACTTCTGGTGGATACATTTTATAACAATGTAAATCAGGATGAGCTGCTGGGCCCTGTCTTCAATGACGTTGCCCACGTTGACTGGGCGCACCACCTGCCCAAGATGTACAACTTCTGGAGCACGGTGCTGTTTGGGTCCATGGCCTACAAAGGGCAGCCGTTTCCCAGACACTTGTCACTGCCCATTGAGCGGGCGCACTTCACCCGCTGGATTGTCCTGTTCACCCAAACCGTAGAAGATCTTTTTGCCGGCGAGATGGCTGACCAGGCCAAACAGAAAGCCACCAGCATTGCCAACATCTTCCAGATGAAGATGGGCCTCTGGGCAACTCCCCTGGTGAAGCCATAAATCTGTTTTTAGCCTGTTTTTCTAAAAACAGGCTAAAAACAGGATGTTGAAAAGGGAACAACCGCATTTCTTATAAAGCAAGAAGCGGCTGCCTTACAGGGCAGCCGCTTCTTGCTTTATGGAATATGATCTATGTTCAGATGGAAGGCCCCACGATCCGGAGTCGCGCCTGCCATTCGGGAAGAGAACAGAAAAAGAAGTGGGCGGTTTTGCACTCCAACTACACCTTCATCGGCCCGCCGCCGCACTTCCAATATTGTTTATATACAATAATTCAACTTCTGCTATATTACTAGATGGCCATGTTGTGGTGACCGCCACTGAGTTCTTTCGCCTTTTCGGCTTTTAAAATAGCCAGCATCTGCTTGGCCGGCACGTAGGCTTCACGCTTGCGTTTGATCAGCTCCCGCTTGGCCAGGAACTTTCTCACCCCTACAAAGCCTATTCCCAGCCCTACCGGAATTAAAACGGCAGCCAACCACATAGAAGCAGTGGTGTTAAAAAACTGATGAAGCGAAAACCCTGCAATAACCAGTGAGAGTGCAGTGCGCAGATACGCCAGAAACGTACGCTCATTAGAGAACTCGGTGCGCTCAATGGCGAGCGTCTCCTTGATCTCAGTGTTCGCTTTTTCCTTTATCTTGAGGTCTCTCTTTACCTCTTTCCTGAAATCTGGTGTCATGTAAATGTTATATTCCATAGCACATTCATATACGCCCCCGTGCCAGTAAAGATTAGCCCCATCATTGAACATTTAAAAGAACATAATTGCATATTTGAAATAAATTACGTATTCTGAATCAATTTATTTTAGTTTGCTCTTTTTGCTCCTGCGCCAAGGCCTACGTATAGAGACTATTTATTACCCTAAGCACTACTTACATGAAAGCATTTGTTCTGCCTCTCTGCTTCCTGGCGGCCGCCCTCTGCGGCACATCAACAGTGGCTCTGGCCCAGCAAACCACTGCCACCTCTGACTCACTGGTGACCAGGGCCAACATCAAAGACAACACCATCTTCTGGCGTGACGGCAAACTGGTACAGAACAAAGGCGGCAAGCTGCATGAAGTACAGGAGCCAATTGTGTATGACAACGGCACCACCGTACTGCCAGACGGCCGCGTACGCACCAAAGACGGCAAAACCCTTACCCTGAAACTAAAACATGCGGTGAGCCCGCAGGGACGGGTGGTATTGGTAGCCGATGATATTTTTACCTACGGCGCCATTGTTGACCATGAGCGCCAGGTGGTAGGCGACACGGAGACCAGAATTGTGGTCATTGACGGGCAGGTGTCCAGCGTGAGCAACCACAAAGAGAAACAGGTGTACAGCCTGGGGCAGGAGAAAAGAATCCAGCTGCTGGAACAGCTGGCACAGCTCCTGGAGCAGCGCAGCAAGCTGCTGGAGGCCGCCCTCTCAGACAGTGACCGCAAGAACATGGAGGCATATTACAACGGCCTGAACAAGCAACTGTCTGCGGTTGAGCTACAGCTAAAAAACCTGCCCGCCGCTAAGTAAGCCACAATTAGAACCTAGCTATTTTGAGTTCCTCACTGATTACGCCTTCTACTTCTGTTGTAAAACGCCGGCAGCCCTGGGGGGCCGTGCGTGATGCGTTGTTGATTTGCTTCGGGATTGGCTCTGCGGGCCTGGGCCTGAAAGGATTCCTGATCCCCAACCATTTCATTGACGGCGGGGTGACCGGGGTTTCCATGCTCTTGTCTAAGGGCAGCGGTCTGCCGTTGCCGCTCCTCATTCTGGCAATGAACGCCCCTTTCCTTATTGCCGGCTACCGGCAGGTGGCGCGGTCATTTGCCCTGAAGAGTTTGCTGGCGGTGGTAGGCCTGGCGTTGCTCCTGCTGTTTGTAGAGTTCCCCACCCTCACAGATGACAAACTGCTGACCGCTGTATTTGGCGGGTTCTTCCTGGGCGCGGGCATTGGGCTCTCCATCAGGGGCGGAAGCGTCTTAGACGGCACCGAGATCCTGGCGCTCCTGGTCAGCAAGCGCACCAGCCTCACCATAGGTGACGTGATCCTGGTCATCAACCTGATCATTTTCCTGGTGGCGGCCTTCCTGCTGGGCCTGGAACCGGCCATGTACTCGGTGCTCACGTACCTGACCGCCTCCAAAACCATTGACTTCATCATTCACGGGATTGAGGAATACACCGGCGTGACCATTGTCTCAGTGCACAGTGACAGCATTCGGCAGGGCATCTTGACCCAGCTTGGCCGTGCCGTGACCATTTACAAAGGCCAGCGCGGCTTCTCTGGTGACGAGGTAGACATTTTGTTCTGCGTGGTGACGCGCCTGGAGGTGCAGCGCCTGAAGACGTTGATTGCTGACATGGACCCCAGTGCCTTTATGATTATGCACAGCATCAATGACACCTCTGGCGGCATGATCAAAAAACGCCCACTTTCACACTAACTTTCTTGTTTTAAAGCCTTTCCTTCTTATTTCTGGCGCTGTTTTTGTGGAAATTTCTTTAGAACGAGTTAAAATTGGGCCGCATTGGCCTCTATTCTTTTTAGAGGCTGATCTTGGCATAGAAGCGCTGTGTCTTTACTTACGCTGTTTCTGACCTGTTTTTCTGAAATCAGCAGAAAAACAGAAAAATATTTTTCTACAGGTCTACCAACTGTTGTATTTGATTTTCACTCTTTCTATATTTGATACACATAGAAACAGAAATCACATCAATTCACGCTAACCTCACAATATGGCTTAAACCTCTACGTTACCTAATATGTAGATTTTAGATGAACATAGTACAGCTCAGCGATTCGGCGCTTGTAACGTCGTACATCGCAGGTAACGAGAGTGCGTTTGAGGAATTGGTTAGCCGTCATAAAAGTAAGGTTTTCACCACCATTCTACTTATAGTTAAAGATACCTATACCGCAGAAGACCTCCTGCAGGAGACATTTGTGAAGGCAATCCATACTATGAAAAGCGGCCGTTACAATGAAGAAGGGAAGTTTTCATCCTGGATCTGCCGTATCGCCCATAACCTGGCTATTGACTATTTCCGGCGGGAGAAGCGGAGCCCCATGATTACCCTGGAAGACGGCAGCAATGTGTTCAACACGTTGAGCTTCTCTGAGGAGTCAGTGGAATCCATCAGGATCAAAGAGGAAACCCACGCCCGGCTGCGTGAATTAATTCAGCAGCTGCCGGCGGCGCAGAAAGAGGTGCTCATCATGCGCCACTACGCTGACATGAGTTTTCAGGAGATTGCAGAGGCTACCGGGGTTAGCATCAACACGGCTTTGGGCAGAATGAGATACGCATTAATCAACTTGCGGAAAAAAATGTCCCTAGATACAAAAGCCTATGATCAAAACCTTTACTCAGAATGATCTGGTACAATACCTCTACAACGAGCTGCCCAGACGGCAGCGCCAATTGCTGGAAGACGCCTTGATGGTAGACCAGGGCCTGGCAGAGGCTTGTGCCGATTTACTCATTGCGCAGGTGAACCTGGATGACGCCTTCGCCCAGCCCAGCCAACGGGTGTGTGACGCCATCATCAGCTACTCCAGAACGGTAAGTTTGCATCCGTAGCAGGTTCTGCAAAAAACAAAAAAGCACCAGTTTTAGAGCTGGTGCTTTTTTGTTTTAATCTACTCGGTTAATGGATTTTCCGTTAGGAAGCAAAAGTTGAATAAGGCCATGCGTTTTATTGTAATAGGCTGTTGCAGAGTCTTTTCTTGCATATTCTGGTACAACTCTGTAGGCTCTTAATGAGTAAACATGGTCATACCTTAGGCCATTGATTAACATTGTTCCAGCAAATGGCTTCACTGTATTTGGGTTTGCGTAAACATGATAATCATTTATCTTCATGAAGAAGCCGCCTCCAAATGAACCTTCTTCTGTTTTAAGGTCAATGTTTAACATGAGTTCACCATTACCTATTGGACTGTAACTTACTTCAAAGCTTTCTTGGTAAGAGGTGCCAAACCATCCAGACATCTGAAAGAAGTCTCTGGAGTAATCAACTTGTACTAACTCATTGACAACATTGCTTGTATCAGAAAACTTAAGTACTTGCCCTTCCTGGTATGCTAAAAATTCTAACTCCCTATCATTGAATTTATAATACTTTTCCTTGAAACATGAAGTCAAGCTTACTACCAGAGATAGTACAGCAAATACACGAACAGAAGAGCGAATAGTAGACATATATCTTTTTTTAAGCGTGACTATCTCTAATAATGACATTTAGAAGTGTCCTTTCCCCTACTCTACAATTTTTCCTTCAACTACATTATAATCAATTGCACTACATACTGACCCTCATACTTACCTTTTCTCTAATTTAGCAACTCTTAATCTATCAAGTGTTAGTTATGCGCAAACAAGAGCGGTACCGTCACCTTATTTCCTACTTCACCCATAACTTTCCGGAACCGGAGACGGAACTGGCGTACCGCAACCCGTATGAACTGCTTATTGCGGTGGTGTTGAGCGCGCAGTGCACAGACAAACGGGTCAACCTGGTCACGCCTCCGCTTTTTGAGGCCTACCCTTCGGCAGAGATATTAGCCACGGCTACCGCCGAAGATATTTTCCCTTACATCAAAAGCATCTCGTACCCCAACAACAAAGCCAAGCACTTGGCAGGCTTGGGCAAGATGCTGGTAGAGCGTTTCTCAGGTGAAGTACCGGCCACGGTAGAAGAACTACAGCAACTGCCGGGCGTGGGCCGGAAAACCGCCAACGTCATTGCCTCTGTCATCTTCAACATGCCTACCATGGCCGTAGATACGCACGTATTCCGGGTTTCTAAACGCTTAGGACTGGTAGACGCTAAGGCGCGCACGCCGCTGGAGGTGGAGAAGGAATTGATGAAGAACACGCCGCTGGAATTAGTGCCCAAAGCCCACCATTGGCTTATTCTACATGGCCGCTACATTTGCCTGGCCCGCACCCCGCAGTGCGAGCGTTGCCCACTTACCCACTTTTGCCGCTACTATGAAAAGAACTGGCCCAACAAGCCAGACGACCCACAGAACAAGTTATAACCTGTTTTTGGCCTGTTTTCCAAAAAATAAGCCATAAACAGCAAGAATCGTCCTTTAACTATTTTTGTGCCGGATCAACAATGAGGCTTTTGAAATAAGCATGGCTTAAACAAATTTAAGTAAGTTTGTAAAGTAAACGCACGGGGTGCCTGACTAGAAATGTTAGGCTGAGATCATACCCGCCACCTGATTTGGATAATGCCAACGTAGGGATGCTGTATTAAATACTCCATTTTGTACTCCATTCTTTCTGGGCATACCCATTGAATGGAGTTTTTTGTTTTAACAAAACTGCAACATGGAGCTACAGAAAAAATCCTCTGAATTAATTCCCCAGAGCCAGCAAAACTGGCAAAACAGACCTGAATGGTTCTTCAACCGCGAACACACTGATACCTACGAGCAATGGTATGAAGGCCGCTACAAAAGAGCCGAGGTCTGGCAAAAGAAGGTCATGGAACAGCTGGTTTCCAAAGACATACGCATTAAGACCCTGCTTGAGTTTGGCTGCGGCACCACCCGCTTTACCAGATGGTGGCACCAGATAGGCATAGAAGCCACCGGCGGCGACATTTCCCCCCTCATGCTGTCACAGGCGGTGCACCTCTTCAAAGGTGATTTGGTCATGGCCGACTCACACCACATGCCCTTCAAAGACCATACCTTTGACTCTCTGGCTTTCATCACTACGTTTGAGTATTACAAAGACCCCGTTAAAGTTATTAGAGAAGCAGCCAGGGTAGCCAAATACGGTATTGCCATGGGCATGATGAACCGGAACTCGCCCAAAGTTCTGAGAAGGCGGGTGCAGCAGATGTTCGGGAAAAACCCGTTTTACGTCACCGCCACTTTTTATTCACCAGCCAAACTAACTGAGATAATTCACCAGGCGCTGGCCGGCAGAGAATATACCATTGAATGGACTTGCACAGGCCTTCCTAAATGGTTTCCGGTACAGCAATGGGGGCTGCCCTACGGCGATTTTTTCGGGTTATACATCAAACTAAACGATGTAGACTAGAATGGAAGATAAACTTGGAAAGATAGACCACCCTCTATTCACCAACATCATCCGGGAGAATTGCGGGTACCCAAGAAAGGACGTGCTGGTGGGCCCAGGATTTGGGGTAGATGTCTCAGTGGTACGTTTGCCCGGTGGTATGGCCATGGCCACCACCAGTGACCCATTATCGCTTATTCCATCATTGGGTCTGGAAGAATCTGCCTGGCTTTCGGTACACCTAATGGCCAATGACATGGCTACCACGGGTTTTGCGCCTATGTACGGGCAATTTGTGCTCAACCTGCCGGCTACGTTTTCCAAAGAGGATTTTAAAACTTACTGGCAGTACATTCACCAATACTGCGCTAATGTGGGAGTAGCTATTACCGGAGGGCATACCGGCTTTATTGAAGGGCAGAACTCTACCATTGCTGGAGGCGGTACGTTTACCACCATTGCCCCTCAGGCGCAAATCCTTACTTCGCAGAATGCCCGGCCAGGAGACACTATTCTGGTGACCAAACAATGCGCACTTTCCTCTACTTCCATCTTGGCCATGAGTTTTCCGGAAACGGTGAAGAATAAACTGGGCCAGGAAACTTATCAGAAGGCCTGCGACATGTTTTACCAAACATCATCGCTCAAAGATGCTTTGACCGCCGTTGGCGCCCCAACTGCGCGTAACCAAGTAACTGCCATGCATGATGTAACCGAAGGTGGTGTGCTGGGGGCCATATATGAACTGGCCAGCGCCTCTGGCAACGGGGCCGTGATTTTTAACGACCAGATTCCCATTGGAAACATTCAGCAGGACGTCTGCTCTCTCTTCTCTATAGACCCGCGCTACTGCGTGGGTGCTGGCTCTATGGTTATTACCTGTAAAAAAGAGGCCGCACATGGTATCATAGCACACCTTGCCGCTGAAGGCATAGCCTGTTGCGCTGTTGGAGAAATAAGAGAAAGAGAAAGCGGCATAAAGTTGATAGCAAACGGAGAAGCATCTGACTTGGTGTATCTGGCAGAAGACCCTTATTGGGCCGCCTTCTTCAACGCCTTTCGGGAGGGATGGAAGTAATGGGAAAGAAGCGAAAAGTAGAGTCAGGAGTTTATTTGGTCATAGACCCATCTTTGGAGGAAGATATTTTACTCCAAAAGCTACAACTAGTTCTTCAGAAAAAGATTGCCGCGGTACAGCTCTGGGACAATTTCCTGCCGGACAAAGATTATCTGCCGTTGATTCAGAAAATCACTGTGCTTTGCCACGAGAAGAATGTTCCGGTACTTATAAACAACCAGTGGGAGTGGCTGCAAACCACCGCCTTAGATGGCGTTCACTTTGACGCTCCGCCTGAAGATTTAGAGCAGATAAAAACCTCTCTTAACAGAGACTTTATAACGGGTCTTACCTGCAACAATGATTTGGCTTTGGTGCGGTGGGCAAATGACCAAAGGCTGGATTATATTTCCTTTTGCTCCATTTTTCCTTCCTCTACCAGCACCAGTTGTGAATTGGTAGATTTTGAGACCATCAAAGAAGCTAAAAGAATAACCGCTATGCCCATCTTTTTAGCCGGCGGAATAAAACCTGACAACATGCCTGAACTACAGGAACTACCTTTTGATGGAGTAGCGGTGGTATCAGGCATAATGAGTGCAGAAAAGCCAGGCGTGGCTATTACAAAATATCTGAAACAACTGAAACTAATCTAGTGATGAGACTTGAAACTATAAAGAAATTGTGCTGCCCCTTTGATAAAGCAGACATTGAACTAACCACCATTACCCAAGACCCTAGCGGGAACATACTGGAAGGCTTTTTTACGTGTAGTGAGTGCAGCCGCCTTTATCCTATTGTAAAAGGAATCCCGATCATGAGCCCCGACGAATACCGTGAGATAAATTTAGAGAAACCGCTGTTGGCCAAGTGGCAGCAGCATCTACAAGGTAAAACGTTTGAAAACTTCAGGCTAGTACCACAAAAAGGCGAGAAGGATAAATTTATAGGGTGACCAGAGGCGCTGAGGCAATCTGCGTGGCTTTTGTGGCTTGCTTTATTTACTTGCCCATTAACCCCCCTGGTATTTCATTTATAAATAGATGGAGCGGGAAACAGCAGAAACGGAAAAGCGATAGAAGCAGAGAAGTATAGGAAATTGCTGCACCAGCAGGAAAGAAAAAAGAATGGGCAATGGGGGCAGAAATGAGTTGTAATAAGGAAGGAGGCAGCATTGTTCAATCAATTCATCTGCTATGATGCATCCTAAGTTCTCTTCTTACTTTCTCCCCACCACTTCCTCAAATATCTGCTCCAATACTGGCACCATCTGTAACCTATCAAACTGCTGTTGAGCCACACTAGCGGCATTTTTCCGCATTACTGCCAGCTCCTGCTCATTCCCCAACTGCTGCACCAGAGTAGCGGCCAAGGCCTCAGCGTCTCCGGCCGGAACGTACCAACCACACTGGCTCGCTTCTACCAGCTGCTTTGTCCAGCCAGCATTGGTCACCACAACGGGCGTACCCACCGCCAGGCTGTCAAAAAGCTTACCGGGGGAGTTTGCTTTGAGCACTGGCAAATCAATAAACGAAACAATTGACACTGCTGCCAGCGAGAACAAGGTAAAAACCTGGTGCCGAGGCATAGGGGGGAGCAGCAGGATATTGGTTTGCACGGCGGCTGCTTCTTGCAGCAATGGCTCATCATACCCTTGACCGGTAAAAACGAAGTACAACTTAGGCTGGTCTTGCAGTAATTTAGCAGCCTCCACCAGCATAGGAATGTCATTGGCCCGGCCATACGTACCAGCATAGAGCACTACTTGCTTCCCCTCAAGCCCCAACTTATGTAGCAAGGCTTGCTTTGCAGAAGCGGAGACAGGCGTGGCTGGTATGTCAGTCCCATTGACCAGCGTAGTGATTTTATCTGGTGCAATACCCAGCTCCTGAATGTATCGCCCCATGTCTGTTGACAGCGGAATGATGTGCGAAGCTGATTGGTAGAGGTTCTTCTCCAATCGGTAAAGCTCCCGCTGCACCGGCTTCCAGGGTACAGCCCCCATCTGGATGGGGAAAGACGGCCACAAGTCCTGCACCTCAAACACCCACGGCACTTGATGGTACTTGGCAACTCTAGCTGCCGCCCAGGCAGTGGTCAGTGGGGTGGACACGCCCCACACAACATCTGGCTTTTCTATTTCTTTGCCTTTTCTTATTGCCTGCAAGGCAAAATCACTGAAAGCTTTCACCCGTTGCCACACTCCCATTTTATTATGATATGGCACCTGAATGGAAACCAACTCCACACCAGGAGGCACCCATGCATATTGGTGCGTGAGTCTTTTGCTTTCCCAGGCGTTAGAGGTGACGAGCGTGACACGGTGGCGCTTTACCAGTTCAGCCATGAAACTGTAATGCCGGCAGGTAGCGGGGCAGTCAGGGTTGTGGTGATACTGATGAAACAGCGCAATGTGCATGGGAGTCGGAACAATGGATTACGTTTTCGGCCTGTTTTTACAAAAACAGGCCGAAAACAGAAAGTGAAAGTAATTCAAAACTAAGTGAGGAGACAGAAGTAATGACCCACTCTCTGGCACCCTGAAAGGATCTCGGTTGCGAACGGCAATTGCTTCTCCTGAGCGCTTTCATAGCTCGCTCACGGTTCCCTAAGATTCTTCCAGAATGGCAGAAGGTTTAGTTGATTATGCCCACTTACAAATTTGCGCTCACCCGCTTTAGAATCTTTAAAGGATAAAGTACTGGACCATCTTCGGCCAAAGGCCGAAAAATTAAAATCACATAGCATGCGACTGCCCAAAATATGCCTCCCATCTTGCTACGTGCTACCTGCTACCCTACATTAAGATTTTTTCTGCGGCTTGTATTTAGAGGCTTCTAAGATCTTACGGGCGTTCTTTTCTTCCATAAGCTGCTGCAGGGTCACATTGGGGTTGCTTTCCATGTATTGGCGCACAATTTGCCAGCCTACCCAGGTGCCAATGCGGCCGGGGCAGCGGGCACTGATCTCGGGCACGTTGGGGCGCTCGCCAATATACTTCCTGATCACAAACTGCCCGGTCTCATACAGCAGGCTCTTCTCCACAAAATGCGCCCAGATCTTGCCTTCGTTGTACTGCACATCTGCCAGCTCCTGGCCTGTGAAGCCAATGATGAGTGAATCTGGGGTGCAGGGCATCATCTGCTCCACAAAATAGTACGACTTGCCAAAATCAATCATCTCATCCAGCATGGCGCCGCTCAGAAAGTCTGTCTTGTTGAATTTGTTGGAGACCAGCAACATGGCGGTGGGCACCAGGTACGGTTTCTCATAGCGCTCCAGAATGTACTGCGGCGCCTGCGGCCGGTAAGGGGCCTTCTTGCCAATGAAGAAATCCAGCCCCAGCACCATCAGGCTGTCGCCCACGTACAGGTCCCGGCTCAGGCCGGTGATAAACGTCTGCACCTGTGGCACCTGAAACTTAGGGTAATAATATTTCACGTGCTTGAACGCGTTCTCCAGCTCCTGCTCCACGTCTTTCAACTCCCCAAACGTGTTGTCTGACTCCCGCACCAGTTTGTGAATACTGGTGTCTGTGGCCAGCTTCAGGAGGCTTTGCGCCAGAATCTCCTGGTTAGGGTAACCTTTCTGCTGCAGGAATTTGTCCGCGAACAGCGGGTGCCGGCTCAGGAACTCCTGCATCTGGGGCAGCGCTTTTATTTGGAAAAACTCCTTCTCCAACCGCTCAACCTCTAAGTTAACCGGTATATTCTCTACTTCCTCTGCCATCTGGCACGTCTGTTGCTGCTGACAACCGGCAAACAGCAACAGAGTAAAAAGCAGGTATAGATATTTCTGCATGAATTCTTCGTTTATCTTTAAGCAAATTTACTCAACATTCGGCAATACCACTTACTTATGAAGACGATCCGCTACAGTATCCTATTTTGTCTGGTGGCAATTTTGTTCCTGGGCTCCCGCCACGCAGAAGCGCAGGTAGAAATTGGGGTGAAGTTTGCCCCTTCTATCACTTCAAACCGCACCTTGGCGCAAGACAAATACAATTTTGAAGGCGACGGCGTGGGCGGTGGCTTTGGGGTGGGCGTCATAGCCGATTATTTCTTTGGCGCAAACTATGCCGTGAGTTCCGGTTTAATGTACAACATCAAGGGCGGTACCGTGCGCTACAGCTATACCCAACCCATAGCCCCGGGGGCTCTGGATGGCGCTACCAGTATCACAATGTCAGGAGAAGATGATTTAAGCCTGCAGTACCTGGAAATCCCTATTGCCTTGAAACTTTTCACCAATGAGATTTCTACAGACACCAAGCTCTATTTTCAGGCAGGCGGTTCTTTGAACACCATGCTGGCCGCAAAAGTAAACGACAAAAAAGTAGACAGTGAAGGCGACAAATTCACCAAGCGTTTCAACCTGTTTGAGATTGATGTGCTGATTGGGGTGGGGGTAGAGCGGCAGATTGGGGTCAGCACCAAGCTCTTTGGCGGTATCACCTACCACCGCGGCCTTACAGATGTAGATGACGACCACTACGCCGGTATTTTCAAGGATGACAAAGTGGAGCTGAAAAATGATGTCTTCTCCCTTGACTTCGGGATTAAATTTTAGAGCATTTCTGTTTTTGGCCTGTTTTCTGGAAAACAGGCCAAAAACAGAAATGCAGTGTTCCTTCTCCCTTTGGGAGAAGGTTAGGATGAGGGCAAGGCGGTCCAAACCATAATTAGCGCAGACCCTCGCCATTAAGTAGTTGCAGGCTCATTGAACACACCCCTACCCCTCAGAGGAGGGGAGTCTCCGGGAATGCGTGCGGGCGTATGCCATACGCCCCTACCTCTGCAATGCGTGCCCTCCTGTGTCAACATCCCCCTTCGCCCCCTTCAAAGGGGAATATCAGAAATGTATGTAAGTAACTCCCGCGCTTTAGAGGGGGGGCATCAAGAGCACAGCGAGAAAGCAACTGCTAAGAAGTGATAATGGATAATTACAACCGCTTGCCTTTTCGTTTCTCACCTACTTCCTAGAAAACAGCGTGGAAACGCAGTAGCTCCTTATCAGTCCTGCGGGAGCGGGCAACGCAGTGCCGCCAGGCACGCAGGCGCGTAGCGGGTGCACGTACAGGCGGTTCCAGGTAGCAGTGGCTACGGAAGCAATGGAAGGAATAGCGGTTGCCAGGTGCGAAATTAAACCAAGGGAAGCCTGTCTGAGCCTCAGAGAGTTCTTCCTTTCTTGATTCTTTTGGTTAGGTTGAGCATCAAGGCTCAACGTGATAAACGCGAGTAGAAAGTAATATAGCCAGAGGTTTGGCAGAAGCAGTTGGAAGAGTATTACGCCTATCTGAAAATAGCCAACATAAAACTGGCAGCTAATAAATACACGCAGCAACCAGAATTTCATGAGCGTTTTTGGCCTGTTTTCCTAAAAGTAGCCTAAAAACAGAACGTACTATAACAGAAAAGCCCCTGCCGGTAAGCAGGGGCTTTCTTTATTATGAAAGGAGCAGAAAAAACTTATTCTCCTTCTACGGCACGGTCTTGGAGACCATTCACTTCTGAATAACTTGAGCGAAGCTCAATTTCATCGCCGTGTTCATCCATCACCTTGAAATCTGTGAGGCCAAGGGAGGTATCTT
Source organism: Rufibacter ruber (assembly GCF_014138425.1). Taxonomy (NCBI): domain Bacteria; kingdom Pseudomonadati; phylum Bacteroidota; class Cytophagia; order Cytophagales; family Hymenobacteraceae; genus Rufibacter; species Rufibacter ruber. Next base: position 148,424 of record NZ_JACJIQ010000008.1, on the reverse strand, counting down.
TCATCACGTTCACCCACTTAAAGTGTTTCAGGAACCACTTCCGTTGGCGGGAAATGAGGCCTTTGGTGTAGTACGCATGCAAGAACGGATGCACATACAGCGTAATGTTTTTCTGATTCTGGCGGGTGAGCAGATCTTCAATGGTCTGATCAATGTCGTCGGTTACCAGAATGCTGGCAGATATTTTCCCGCTGCCTCCGCAGGTAGGGCATACCTCACCGGTTACTATGTTTTGCTCAGGCCGTACGCGCTGGCGGGTGATCTGCATGAGCCCGAATTTGGAGATGGGCAGCACCGTGTACTTAGACCGGTCTTTCTTCATCTCTTCCTTCACCACGTCCTGCACTTTCTGCCGGTTCTCAGCAGATTTCATGTCAATGAAATCTACTACAATGATTCCGCCCAGGTCCCGGAGGCGCAGCTGACGCGCCACCTCTTTTGCCGCAGTTAGATTCACATTCAGCGCGGTGGCCTCCTGGTCCGTTTCGGAGTTGGATTTGTTCCCGCTGTTCACATCTATCACGTGCAGGGCCTCTGTGTGTTCAATCACCAGATACCCCCCACCCGGAATGCTCACTGTCTTCCCAAACAGGGATTTCAGCTGCTTTTCAATGTTAAAGTGTTCAAAGGTCTTCACCTTGCCCGTGTAATGCTTCAGAATCTTCAGCTTATCTGGGGCAATGGTTTCAATGTAAGTTTTGATTTCATCATGCAGCTTGGGGTCATCAACCACAATGCTGTCAAAACTTTCATTCAAAATGTCTCTCAACATGGAGGAGGAGCGGCCAAGCTCCCCAATCACTTTGTCGCGCTCTTTGGCGGTCTTCAAAGTGGCAATGCCTTCTTCCCAGGTAGCCAGCATACCTCTGAGGTCCTTGTCCAGCTCAGCCACTTCGCGGCCTTCAGCCACAGTGCGGATGATCACGCCAAAATTCTCTGGTTTAATAGAAGAAATAAGGCGTTTTAGACGCGTACGCTCCTCTTTGCTCACTATTTTCTTAGACACACTCACGGTGTTAGAAAATGGCACGAGCACCAGGTAACGGCCGGCCAGGGAGATCTCACAGGAGAGCCGGGGCCCTTTTGTAGAGATTGGCTCTTTTACAATCTGCACCAAGATCTGCTGTCCTTTTTTAAGGACGTCTGCCATCTTGCCCAGCTTGTCAATTTCTGGTTCAAACTTGATCTGGGTAAGCTTGGCAGAGGCATTCTTCTGGGTCTGCACCGTTTTCACGTATTTGTTCAGAGTCTTGATGTTCTCTCCCAAATCATGGTAGTGCAGGAACGCGTCTTTGGTGTAGCCAATGTCTATGAACGCTGCGTTCAAGCCAGGCATCACCTTTTTCACGGTTCCCAGAAAAATATCCCCCACGCTGTAGTTGGTATCATTTTTATCAAAATGATACTCCACCAGCCGCTTATCCTGAAGAAGGGCTATTCGTTCTCCATCTTGAGTAGAATTAATGATTAATTCGTTACTCAATGTCTTAGTAGCTTAGATGAAAGAATATACCAAAGCCCAGTATCACCTCTGCGGCAACCTGGGCTCAAAGAAAAACAGGCGCGAACCTATTTCTTCTTGTGTCTATTCTTTCTAAGACGCTTCTTTCTTTTGTGGGTAGCGATCTTATGTCTTTTTCTTTTTTTACCGCAAGGCATAATCTTGATGTTTTATAAGTGAAAAATATTTTAACTCCTCTTTTACTGGGCGCTGTTCAGCTTCTGCAGGTAACTGTCTACTGAAGCCAACACTTCCGGCTCTTTGCTCAGTTCCTTTACCCGCATAAACGCTTTCTGCGCCTCTTGCTTCTGCTTGGTCTCTGCCAGAGAAACGCCCAAGTAGAACGTAGCATCTACATGCTTAGGGTTTACCGCCAGCAGTTCCTGAAAACGCGTTACCGCCTTATCATACTGATTAGACTGCATAGAAAGAACTCCCAGGTTAAACAGAGCCTTCTCATTTTTAGGGTCTGCCGAGATCACCTCCCGCAACAGGGTAATTCCCTGCATGGGCGTTTCGCTGGCGATGTACGTCATAGCCAGGTTCGTCTTGGCATCCAGATTGGCAGGGTTGTTTTTCAGCACCTGCGCATACAGCCCCTGCGCCTTTTGCCCCAGTTGCTGTGAACGCTCCTGGGTAGCGGCAAAGGTGAACGCCTCAAAGTACTGGTCGGCCGCTTTCTGGAAGCTTTTCTCCCCTGGTCTTACGGCGGCTACCTGCTCATAGAAATACCCGGCGCTGTCATGCTTGGCAATAGCCGCGTATTTCTGCGCCAGTTCATCTGCTACTTTGCCTTTGTCCTGAGGGCTACTGGCCCGGTTGAATTTGGCTCGCAGGTCTGCAATCTCTTTCAACTGGGCGGGCGTAGCCGTCATGTGGGCATTGGCGGCATCTGCCGGGGCCGCCGCCTCAGCTGCATGGTCTTCATGGCCCTCATGGTTGGGGTCATGGCTAGACTCGGCGGCGGCTCCGTTAGAGGCAAGGTCAGCCTTTTTATCTTTGTTAATCACCACTTTAGGCAATAAAGCCAACAGAACGGCCAGCACTACGGCAGAAAAAATGAGTGCTAACTTACCTTTTGACATATCTATTGAATCTGGAAATGATTATTAAACAAAGAGTTAAGGCTGCAAAACTACGAAAAAACTAAGAAACGACCTCAGCTTTAATTTTCTTACTGTTTTTGATCTTGGCGACAAACGTTTTAGATGGTTTGAAGCTTGGGATAAAATGCTCATCAATGATGATAGAGGTGTTTTTAGATATGTTACGGGCAACTTTTTTGGCGCGCTTCTTATTCACAAAGCTTCCAAAGCCACGCACATAAATGTTATTACCATCGGCCATTGAGTCTTTCACCACTTTGAAGAATGCTTCAACGGTAGCTGCAACATCAGACTTTTCAATCCCTGTCTTATCTGCAATCTCTGATATAACTTCTGCTTTAGTCACTTGTTTAAACGTTTTAAGTAATTGAGTGAAGATGAATATGTTTGTACAAACGTTTACCGCTGTCACACGGCACCTCGAAATCGGGGCACAAAGGTAACCGCCTTTTTTGAGTAGTAAAACTATTTGTTTAAAAAATCTGTTGGTTTTCAGCGCGTATACCCCGCAGCTAGCCAAGATGTTAAAGCCCCTGCATGGCCCACCCAACCAATTCTTTCTTTACAAATACCCTTATTGCCTGGTATCACCGCCACAAGCGGGCACTGCCCTGGCGTGAGACCACTGACCCGTATGCCATCTGGCTTTCTGAGGTTATTCTGCAGCAAACCCGGGTAAAACAAGGCCTGCCTTACTACCTCAGGTTCCTGGAGCAGTTCCCCACGGTGTACTCCCTAGCAAACGCCCCCCAAGACGAAGTATTGCGCCTATGGCAGGGGCTGGGCTACTATTCCCGCGCCAGAAACCTGCATTTCACCGCCAAACAGGTGGTAGAGCAGTTTGGGGGGCAGTTTCCTAAAAGTTACCAGGGGCTGCTGCAATTGAAGGGAATTGGCTCTTACACCGCCGCCGCCATCGCTTCTTTTGCCTACCAGGAACAGGTGGCCGTGCTGGATGGGAACGTGTACCGCGTGCTGGCCCGGGTCTTTGGCAAGCACGAGAACATTGCCGCCCCGGCGAGCAAAAAAGTGTTTGAGGCTCTGGCCAATGAGTTGATTCCGGCCGGCGAGCCGGACACTTACAACCAGGCCATTATGGAGTTTGGCGCTATCCAGTGCACGCCGGTGGCCCCAGACTGTTTGTTCTGCCCGCTGCAACAGACGTGCTTCGCGTTTCTGAACGGGTTGGTTTCGGCGCTGCCGGTGAAAGAGAAAGCCAAGAGCAGCCGCCAACGGTTCTTCCACTACCTGGTTCTGCGGGTAGGCGACCAGCTGTATATGAAAAAGCGCACCCAGAACGACATCTGGATGGGCCTGTATGATTTCCACACCATAGAATCAGACACAGCCAAGCTGACCCCAGAGCACCTGCAGGGGCAGGCGGCAGAGACGCTAGCCACTAACCTTACCCCTTTTTCTTCTACCGGCAAAACGTATAAACACGTGTTGAGCCATCAGAAAATTATGGCGCAGTTTTACCTTGTTTCGCTTGATTCCCGTTTAAGGGGAGAGACTGAAGAAAGCATTGGGCTGCGGCTATATTCCATTTCAGAAATAGAAGACTTGCCCAAGCCAGTATTGATAGATTCATTTTTGAAAGAGCACTTCTTTTAGTATATTTATAAGTTATTTTAAGTTTGCACCCCCTTTATACAATTCTATGGCAAGCATTAATAAAGTTATCTTGATTGGCAACCTTGGCAAAGACCCGGAGGTGAGGCACTTAGAAGGCGGTGTGGCGGTAGCCCGTTTCCCTTTGGCCACCTCTGAGACGTTCAAAGACAAGAACGGCGAGCGCCAGGAGCGCACAGAGTGGCACAACATAGTGCTGTGGCGCGGCTTGGCCGAAGTCTCTGAGAAATACCTCAAGAAAGGCCAGTCAGTTTATATTGAAGGCAGAATCAGGTCTAACAATTATACAGACAAAGACGGCATACAGCGGTACAGCACTGAGATTGTAGCAGACAACATGACCATGCTGGGTGGCCGCTCTGAAGGCGGCAACGGCGGTCAGAACAACGGCGGCGGAAGCTACGGCAATGAACAAGCCTCTTCCGGCGGCGGAAACGCCGGCGCCAGTTCTGCCAGCAAAGGCGGCAGCACCCGTTCGGCGGCCTATGAGGAAGAGCCAGACGACCTGCCCTTCTAACCTATTGTTGAACCAATTCTTTTCACTTGGAAAGTATACCTCCATCAGGAGAGCCCTACAGTTGGGGCTCTCTTCTTACTTTAACCCTTCCCCAGGTTGACCCGGCGGCATGGGCGTGGCCAACTGCCTTGCTCCTGCTGTTCTTTGTGAGCAGCCTGGCCATAACGGCTGCCCTGGCTGCTTTTCAGCGCTTTCTGGCCACTGCCCAGAATAACGCCGGCCTTAAAATGGCCGCCCACGTACAGCACCTTTCGCAGGCACCAGAGCGGGTGATTCTGGCCGGAGCGTTCCTGAACTCCACATTGCACCTGCTGCTGGCCCTCTCTGTTTTTAAACTTCTTACCCATGTTCTTGCACCCGGCGCGGCGCACCAGTGGCTGGCGTTGCTGGGCATAGCCCTAGGGCTGGCAGCGGTTCTGCTAGCGGCCCGGCTGCTTTCTGCCGCATGGGGAAGGAAACAGCAAAGCCAGCACCAGCCAGCTCTGCTGCCCGTGATTCAGGTTATTTCAACTTTAGGCGCCCCCTTTGTGGCCGTTTTCCTGCCACTGCAGCGTATGATGGGCCGCACCCGTGAAGCCTTCGGGACGCCGTCTGCCACTGAGGAGCTGTCACAGTCCCTGGACCATGCCCCTTCGGCACCAGCCTCACCAGAAGAGAAAGGCTTGCTGAAAGCCATTGTGAACTTCAGCTCTATTACCGTGCGGCAGATAATGCGGGCGCGGGTAGATATTATTGCGTTCAACCGCCGCATGCCGTTTCCTGCGCTGCTCAAACAGGTGCATAACTGGGGCTACAGCCGCGTGCCGGTGTACTCAGACGGACTGGACAAGATTGACGGCGTGCTGTACGTAAAAGACCTGCTGCCCCACCTCAATGCCCCAGCAGATTTTACCTGGCAGAACCTGATCAGAACCCCGTACTTTGTACCAGAATCTAAGAAGATTGACGAGCTGTTGCGTGAATTCCAGGAGCGGCGGGTGCACATGGCCATTGTGGTGAACGAGTACGGCGACACCACCGGCCTGCTTACCCTGGAAGATGTGATTGAGGAGATTGTGGGCGAAATCCATGACGAGTTGGACGACGAAGAGGACCGCTACTATACGCAACTGGATGAACACACGTTCCTGTTTGAGGGCCGCACCTCTCTGCACGATTTCTGCAAAATTGTAGATCCGCCCGCTGAGCTGCTCAAGGAGATCAGGGGCGAAGTGGAGTCACTGGCCGGCTTAATGCTGCGCCTGTTCTCCCGCATACCGCACACCGGCGAGGAAATGCAATTGGGGCCCTATATCTTCAAGATAGAAGCCGCTGATAGTAAAAAGATTAAAAAAGTACGCGTGCACCAGATTGTGCCGCACCCTAACAATGAAGAAGACTAATTTTCTGTACATACTTGCCGCCATATGCGGAAGCCTTTTCTTAGCCAGTTGCTCCGGTGATGACTACACGCCCAAGCCCAAAGGCTATAACCGCATTGACTTGCCCGTGGCCAAATACCAGCCCCTGCAGGAGCGGCACCCGTACACGTTTGAGCACTCGGTGTACGCCAAGGTACTCAAAGACTCCTCCCGTATTGCCGAGCCGCATTGGATTGACCTGTACTACCCGCAGTTCAAGGCCAACGTGCAGCTCACCTACAAGAACTTCAACCAAGACCCAAAGGCATTCAACGCTTTGGTAGAAGACGCGCGCAAACTTACCAGCAGGCACCAAATCAAGGCCTACGCCATTGAGGAAAGCCAGATTAAAACACCCACCGGCATCACCGCCAGCGTCTTCGAGCTGGAAGGCGAAGTGCCCAGCCAGTTCCAGTTCTACCTCACCGACAGCACCAAACACTTCTTTAGAGGTGCCCTCTACTTCAGGACCGCCACCGCCAATGACTCACTGGCCCCGGTCATTGAGTACTTGAAGAAAGACGTGGTGCACCTGCTGAATACGCTGCACTGGACGGAGCAAGTGAAGTAAGTTTTCGTTTTGGGGCTGTTTTGGCGAAAACAGGCCGGAAACGGAAAACTGAAGTTTATTAAATAAAAGCCGAATGGTATCTTGTATACTGTTCGGCTTTTTCATTTATTTCATCAGTTAGGTGAACTTTACCACAGCTCCCAAACATATCTAAAACCCGACTTAATCCGTTACTTTTGTGTATGGACAAAATTGGAAGCATCGAAATTCGTGTCATAGGAAACAAAGGGAGCTTAACGCTATCCCCAGACAACTATGACATTAAAGAGATTGCTCTAATTCTTCAAAATATAGAAGACCTTCTTTTTCCCAACAATAAGAAAGATAGGCCAATCATTACATATGATATTGAAGAAGGCTCAGTAAGAAATATATTCAAAACTAGTCTTCAAGCAATCATTGGCTTCAGTGCTGTAATAACCCAAATAGAAAAAGTAAATTCTATTGATTTCTTAGACTTAAAGACTGCACAAGCCATTGAAAATATTCAAAGCCTTTCTTATCAAAAGAACTATGACTTTGAAATTAAAACTTCTGTATCTGAAGATACGGCTTTAAAAATAACCCCTAACACTAAGTTTTTCAGAACAGAAAATATTTGGATTGACGCAGAGCTGTACTTCTATGGCACATTAACAAATGCCGGAGGAAAAACGAAAGCCAATATACATTTAGATACTGATGAGTTTGGCTCCCTGACAATAGAAGCTCCTAAAGTATATCTGCAAAATCAAGAAGAGAACCTATTGTATAAGAAATTTGGAGTAAGAGCAACTGGGAAACAAAACCTAGAAACGGGCGAAATTGACAAATCAAGCCTAAAACTTCTTCAATTAATTGACTTTAGCCCCAAATATGATGACCAATACCTTGATACCTTAATCACCAAGGCAAAGTCAAACTGGAAGGATATCAATGCCAATGACTGGTTGAATAATATCAGAGGCGGTTATGACGCATAGTGTTCTCTTAGATACAAGTTTCTTTATAAGGCTCTTAAACGATGAAGACCCACTCCATCAGAATGCAAGGGAATATTTCCGCTATTTCCTTAATAAAGGCGTAACCCTAAAAGTATCAACCATCACAATTGCAGAATATTGCGTTCTTGGTAAAATAGACCAACTACCTCTCCGCAATATTCAGATTATACCTTTCAATCTTGACCACGCGCAAAGAGCAGGAGAATTTGCCAGAATTATATTTGAAGGAAAAGGCGCTCTAAAAGAGCAACTCATGCCTAGAGCTATTATACCTAATGACTCAAAGCTTTTTGCGCAAGCAGACGTTGATAAAACCATCACTCATTTTGTCACGTCTGATGCACGGTCAGGTGTGATAATTGAAATACTTAGAAGTAAAGCCCGCGCAAAATTTGAGTTCTTAGATATTAGCACACCTTATCATCAAGCGTTCGGATTGCTTGATTTGTAAGTTCATTTGCTTTTTAAAAATTAGCGCCTATCCGTTTTCGGCCTATTTTCGCCAAAACAGGCCGAAAACACCTACACTATTTCCCAACCTTCACCACATTCTCATACAGACTGCGCATGGTCAGGTGCAAGATGTCCCTAATCTCATCTTCTGAAGACGTGGTATGGCAGCCGTTGGTCATCACCACAAACCCGAACTTCTCCTTCGGGTGGAAGAACATAGCGCTGTACAGGCCGTAGGCTGAGCCGGTATGCCCCACCAGCACCTCACCCGGAATCAGGTTGCCCGCCGTGCGCAGCGCCAGCCCGTAATGAGACACGTCTGTGGTTTTGACAACGGGTGTTTGCATGAGCTTCGCGCTTTTTTTGGAGAGAATACGGCCGCCCGGGTAACGGCCCTGGTTCAGATGCATGAGCATATAGGTGGCCAAATCCCTGGCAGAGATTTTCATTCCGCCGGTAGGCGAAAACACAGGCGTGCTCTGGGCCATCACGTAACTTTTGATTTCCTCTGAGCGGGGCGCATAGGCTGCCGGTGACGGTGTGAAAGTGCTACTGCCCGCGCTGTACTCATAGAGCGTGACAAACTTGGAGCGGTCCAGCGAATCTACGCAGTAGCCGCCGTACAGCCCCAGCGGGTCCAGAATGTGCCGCTTCACGTATTGGTCAAACCGCTGGCCGGTGGCACGCTCAATTACCGCGCCCACCAGGTTGAAGTTGAGGTTACAGTAGGTGTACTGCGTGCCGGGCGCATAATCTGCGTAGCACTTCTGCCAGTTGGGGTTCTTGTCTGGGTGAATCACGTCCAGGTTGAAATAGCCGTTGCGGTCTAAGATGCTGGAGGTGTGCGAGAGCACCATCTTGAGCGTGATCACTTTGTCCGGAAACTTGGGGTTGCGCACGGTAAAACCCACCAGCTTACTGAAATCATCGTCCAGCGACATTTTCTTGGCTTCTACCAGTTGCATGACAGACGTGGCCGAAAACGATTTGGAGATGGAGGCAATCCGGAAAAGATCATTCTCTGAGAGCGGAAGGTTCTGCTCCACGTCTTTCAGCCCCAGCGCGCGGGTGTAGACAATTTTCCCGTCTTTCACCACCGCCACGGCCAGCCCCACTGCTTTCTTCTGCTCCATTATCTGGCGCAGACCGGCTTCGGCGTTGTCTACCTGGGCAAAACCACGCACTGAAAAACAGACCAGAATCAAGGCAAGGAAAACGCGTCTCATGGGAGGGGAGTTAGATGGAAAATGCTTAGCGGCAGGAAAATAGGGAACCCCGCAGCCATTTCCAAACTACTCCCCCGCAGGCGGAACACAGGAACGGGAGAAACGCTCAGATTTGCAGTAGGCAAGATGAGCCTTCCGTTTTTGGCCTGTTTTCTGAAAAACAGGCCAAAAACGGAAGGCTCAGAGAGTAATCGAATAACTTAAGAATCATGAGCATCGGCGGGGCCGAAAACTCGCAAGTGGCCACTTAATGGCGTAACGCTCTACCAGCGTGGAAGGTGCTTGCTAATAACCCGTAATAGCCTAGCACAGATATTCCCTCCTTTCTTTAGTTAGTAGATATAGGCACATACGAAAAGCAGGATCTTTTGGCTGCGCATTCCCGGTGAACAATTTGTTACCAGACAGGCCCGGCCGGCTTTTTTGCAAGGGGCGGGGCGTGAATCCTCCCGCGGCACACCCTCTAATTAGATTAGCCCCTCTCACCTCTTTTCTGTAATTTTACCAGCCTGTCCAGCCCCTGTTTTCGGGCTGTTTTCCAGAAAACAGCCCGAAAACGCAAGGCGCACCCATAAACCAACTACCATGTCTGAAGAATTGAAACAATGCCCCAATTGCAGTTCACCGTATGGCTACGCAACAGGAGCTGACACCTACGCCTGCCCTGAATGTGGGAACGAGTGGAACCAGGCTGAATTAGCCGAAGAAGGAGTCCTGAAAGTGGTAGACGCCAACGGAAACGTGCTGCAGAACGGTGATTCTGTGGTGGTCATCAAAGACTTGCCCGTGAAAGGCGCCCCCAAACCCGTAAAGGCCGGCACCAAAGTGAAAAACATACGCCTCACCGACGGAGACCACAACATTGACTGCAAGATTGACGGTTTTGGGTCTATGGCGCTTAAATCTGAGTTTGTGCGCAAAGCGTAATGCCGCTGCAGCAGCCGGGAGGCTCTTCCCAGAAGGAGGTCCTGGAAGCACATTCTCTAAGAAGGCAGCCTCCTTTCTGCTAGCCCCGCTCCCATCTTTTGCGTAACTTTACCAACTGGCTTCGCTCCTGTTTCTGGGCTATTTTCTCAAAAACAGGCTAAAAACAGGAAGCGCCTCCCAACTACGTGTCATCCGGCTTTTTCCATACCAAGATAGAGTTCCTCAAGGGCGTGGGGCCCCAGCGGGCCACATTGCTGCAGACCGAGCTGGGCATCTTCACCTACGGCGACCTCATTCAGCACTACCCGTTCCGGTACATGGACCGCACGCAGTTCCACGCCATTGCCGAGCTGACCGAAGACATGCAGTATGTGCAGATCAAAGGCCGCATCCTGGAGAAAAACCTATTGGGCGAAGGCCGTAAACAACGCCTCTCGGCCATTATCAGAGACGCCTCCGGCGAAATGGAACTGGTCTGGTTCAAAGGCGTAAAATTCATGACGGGCCAACTCAAGGTGAACCATGAATACATCGCTTTCGGCAAGCCGAGTTTGTTTAACGGCCGGTTCAACATGGCGCACCCAGAGCTGGAAGAACTCTCTGAGGTAAAGCTGGAGCAGACATATCTGCAGCCCGTTTACCATACCTCTGAAAAACTCAAGAACCACCGCGTAGACAGCAAGGCCATCAGCCGCATGATGCAGGAGCTCCTGAAACAGGCGCCCACGCACCTGCCTGAGACGCTCACCCCTGAGCTGGTGGACCAGTACCGCATGGTGTCTAAGCGCGAGGCCATGCTGCAGATTCACTTCCCCAAGAATTGGGATACCCTGGCGGCGGCGCGGTTCAGGTTAAAGTTTGAAGAACTGTTCTACACCCAGCTCAAGCTCCTGCGCACCGCCACCAAACGCCGCGCCGAACTGGCCGGGCAGGTATTTAATAAAACACCTACCCTCACTGAGTTCTACAAGAACCACCTGCCCTTTGACCTTACCAATGCCCAGAAGCGCGTGGTGCGCGAGATCTACCAGGACGTGACCAGCGGCAAGCAGATGAACCGCCTCTTGCAGGGCGATGTGGGCAGCGGCAAAACCATTGTGGCCTTCGTGACCATGCTCCTGGCCACCGACAACGGAGCCCAGGCCTGCCTCATGGCCCCCACTGAGATTCTCGCTGACCAGCACTACCAGGGACTGAAACAGTACGCAGACAAACTGGGCATAGTGCTGGGCAAACTCACCGGTTCCACCAAAAAGAAAGACCGTAAGCCCATTCATGAGCAACTCCGCTCTGGTGAAATGCAGATGATTGTGGGCACCCACGCCCTGCTGGAAGACGAAGTACAGTTCCATAACCTGGGCCTCTGCATTGTAGACGAACAGCACCGCTTTGGCGTGGCGCAGCGCTCCAAGCTCTGGCAGAAGAACCCCCGCATCATTCCGCACGTGCTGGTCATGACAGCCACACCAATCCCCAGAACCCTGGCCATGACGCTGTACGGTGATTTGGAAGTATCTGTGATTGATGAGCTCCCGGCGGGCCGGAAAGAAATTATTACCGTGCACCGCTATGACAGCAACCGCCTGCGGGTGTTCGGGTTCATACGTGAGCAGATAAAGCTGGGGCGGCAGGTGTACATTGTCTACCCGCTCATTGAAGAGTCTGAAGGCCTGGACTACAAAGACCTTATGGACGGCTACGAGAGTGTGACCCGCGCGTTCCCGGAGTACCGCGTGAGCATGGTGCACGGCAAACTCAAACCCCAGGACAAAGACTATGAGATGCAGCGCTTCGTGAAGCACGAGACGCACATTATGGTGGCTACCACCGTGATTGAGGTAGGCGTAAATGTGCCCAACGCCAGCGTGATGGTGATTGAAAACGCCGAGCGGTTTGGCCTGGCCCAGCTGCACCAGCTGCGGGGCCGCGTAGGCCGGGGCGCCGACCAAAGCTACTGCATCTTAATGACGGGCTATAAACTCAGCAAGGAAGGCAAGACGCGCATTGAAACCATGGTGCGGACCAACAACGGCTTTGAGATTGCCGACATTGACCTGAAACTGCGCGGACCGGGAGATTTGATGGGGACCCAGCAAAGCGGGGTTTTAGATTTGCTAATTGCTGACCTGGCCAAAGACGCCAAGATTTTGAAAGAGAGCCGGGCGGCCGCTCTGCAGATCATAGAAAAAGACCCGGACTTAAGCCTTCCAGAGCATGCCAACTTACTGAGGCACATCCGGTCGCTGAGCCACAACACCGTGAACTGGAGCCGTATCAGCTAGACTTGAGTCTGGGTCTTTTTAGGGGAGAAAAATTCGTTTCTCTGAGGGAGCAGATTAATTCAATGAATACGTAAAGGTTTTCTCAGTAGTAGTTCCTTCTTTGGTTACAGGTTCTAAAATATGATTTGTCTTCTGGGTGAAAGGAAGTGGTGCTTTTGTGTCTAAGGAATAAATATCCTGGTTTGTTGCTTCCACTTTCTGAACAGTACCATTGGCAGAGTCTTCTTTTAAGAATTTTCCAACAAGAATAAGCCCAACCAGCACAAACATCTTAAATGTAAATCTCATAAAATAAACGTTAAAGGTGTTTTATTTAATTATGTATGGTAAATGTACGCGATCTCCCGCGCTTAAGTAATTATCAAGAGGTAACCCTTCTGTTAAGTAATTATCAAGCAACCTTTCTGCGCAGATCTTACCATTTTATGCCTACCAAGCTGATAAGCCTAGGTATGTACGGCAGGCCTGACTTCGGGTTTTTATCTTCCTCAGAAAAAGTTTTCCACACTACCGTTAGTATAAGTACTTATTCCTGAAATAGTACTCTCTCCAAATTCCCGCCAGGTTACCTCTCTGCGCAATGCGGGCGCAAAGATACGCACAAAAAAATCAATTATCTAACTGTTAACAATTTACAGACTCCGCTCAGGGGTTGGTTTATTGCAAATTCTATAAAAAGCAGCCTTCAATCAGTGTAAAGAGGTATATTTGTCTACTTATTAAATATGAATTTTTATGAATTATCATTTCCCCAGACTTCTTTTTCTTATAGTAGCTGGCATATTCTTCTGTAAAACTGACAGCTTTAGCCAAAAGATCAAGTCTGCGTCTTTCACGTATGCCCCTGAGACCGCCGGGAATTACTACAACCAGCAGATACCGCGTAAATCATACCCCGTCAATGCCACTGATTTTGTCATCCTGAGCCGGAAGTCTAACCAGACCTATGCCGTAGAGCGCTATGGCGCAGACCTGAAAACCAGATGGTCGGCTCCTTTTTCCCTTCTGGGTTCAGAATCTCTGGTGGCCTTTGCGGTCAGCGCCAAAACAGCCCTGGTGGTGACGCACCGCATAGACCCGGAACAAGGCAGCCAGGCGTTGTATGGCACCATCCTTGACCTTACCACGGGCAAGGAGCTGCAGCAGAAGAAACTGCAGGAAGCACCCAGCAAAAGCCGCAGGCTTACCCTTTCTGTCTCAGAAGATGGTTCTAAACTGGTTACCTACCACTCTATCACGCGTGATGAACAGCTGCGCTCTATGCTGGCCGTGGTCTATGACGCCACCACCCTCAATAAGATCAAAGAGCGGCCGTATGACTTTGGGGGCACCAACGGCCAGGTAACCGCGCAGGTGCACATTGACAACCGCGGTGACCAATACGTGTCTCTGCTAACAGATAACAACATGCGCCTGAGTGTGCGCCGCTACAACAACCAGGACAATGAGATCAAAGTGATGGAGGTGATGGTGGGCGGCGTGTTTGACGGGGAGAAACGCTACGTCCTGGACGCCCATTACCAGCTGGCCCAGGATAGCAGCCTGTACGCGGCAGTCTTAGTGGCCGAAGAGAAATCTGGGGACTACCGCAGCCTGAAACTGGTGAAGTTTGACTACGCTATCAACAATATGCGCTTCGCGGAAGAGTTTGTCTTTACCCCTGAGTTTTCACAGCGGGTGGCCAAAGCCAGCGGTGCCAACCGCCTGGAGGACATCTACCTGTCAGACATTCTGGTGAGCACAGAAGGCCAGGCCCTGGTACTGGCCGAAAAGAAATATGAGGAAGGCGGCGAGAACAGTCCCTATCACGCCAAAGAACTGCTGCTGTTCTCCTATGATGAGTACCTGAACCCCACCTGGAACTCAGTCATTTTAAAGAACCAGGTGGCCCCCGCCACTGAGGGCTTTGCCGGCATCTCTTACAGTGCCCGCCTCTTTGGGAACCGCCTGCAGCTGCTCACGCTGGAAACCCTGAACGGCAAAACAGATCTGTACAACCGCTCCATCCATCTCCTTACCGGCACCTCAGACACGCCAAAGCCTATGGGCTTGAACGTAGCCAATGATATGGGGGCCGCCTACGTCAAAGATTTTACCACGTGGCTGGAGGAGAACAGCATCATTGCCGTGAACCGTCCCTCTAAAGCCTCAGCGGGTCTTCGGCTAAGCCGAATCACCTTTAAATAGCCATTCTGTTTTCGGCCTGTTTTCGCCAAAACAGGCCGAAAACGGAAAATAGCCGAGCAGAGAAATGCACATGACGTAAGCTCCTTAGCGCTACACTTATGCACCTACAGGATCTCCTTTTCCCCCTGGATTTCACCTTCAAGGTTACTACCCTTGCCAACCGGCTCTCCGTCACAGACGCAAACGGCCGTAGAGCTCTCTATGTGAAGCAGCTTCACCATGATGAATTCTCAGAGTCAAGCTTATTGAACATTGACCCTTTTATAGACGAGATAACGGTTTTCAAAGATGCTTCTGAGGCAGAAGCCATTTACACCATCAAAGCAGTTCCCTGGAAAAATTTTACTGCTTCCTTCGGGTTCTTAGATGCCAAGGGGCAGGTCTTAGGCTACGTAGCCCGCGTTACGTGGGTGCCTGAATTGGCGGCGCATTACCAGGTATTTGACCAGCACCTGCAAGCCATCTTTACCATAAGAGAAGGGGCGGGATGGGTAAGGGCAAGCGACACTGCTTTAGGGAAAATCCCTTTTATAGGCTTGTTCACTGGTTACTTTTTCAACCCGTCTTACCATGTCACGCGGCCCGGTGGCGCATTGGTCGCCACCCTCCAAAAGCAGAAATCCTTTTTAGCCCGCAAATTCACCGTCTACAAAGAAAGCACCTGCACAGTCATTGAGCAGGAACAGATACTGCTCAGTTTGCTCTTGATGACTATTCAGGAGAGACGCCGCGGATAGACCCAGAACGTTACAATTAAAAAAACAGAACGCCCCGCTAAATCAGCGGGGCGTTCTGTTTTTGAGCTGTTCTGGCCAAAACAGGCCTAAAACGCATTTTAAAGATTTGGCTTCTTACTGGGGAACTGTAAACACCACACTATCTCTGGCAGGGTACTGCTCCAGCCCCTGGTTTGCCACACGTGCCTGTATGGTGAACTTACTTCCTGGGGCAACAGTAGCTGGTACCTGGTAATTAAAGAGAAGCGAGTCTGTACGGGTTATTTTGCTATAAGCGGGCTTATATGCACTCTCCCCTATTTTGGTTAACTGGCCCCCTGACCGCATGTAAAACTGAATATCCTTGATCTGGCCCTCAGACCAGAACCGCAGATCCAGTGTCAGGTTGGTACCGGGCTGTACAGTGGCGGTGGCAGGAGTAACTAGTTTGAAGGTGGAGATTCTAGGCACATACCCCAAGTCCTCTTTGATGATCTCTTCCAGATCTTCGGTTGGGTCTTCATCACAGGAGCTAAATGTTAAGGCAAGCCCCATCAATAAGAAAGCAAGTAAACTATTAATCTTTTTCATGTCTTAGCTGTTTATTGGAATAACCATAAGATGTCTGTCTGGGTAACTCCCTTTGGCAAGCAGGTATTCACACCGGGCTCCTCATCTGCCAGATTAGAGCGCTGCACCCAAGGGTTGCCTGGGAGTTGGTTCACAACAGGTTTCGAAAGCCCTGGATAAACCGTCTGGCTATACTGGTAACGCCGCATATCTACCCATGTCTCAATTTGAAGAAACAGCGCCAGATACTTCTGCAGCATGATGTCCTGAAGCGTGAGAGTAGCCGCACTCAATGCCACGGTTGGGCTGGCCAGATAGGTAGTGATTTCACCTGCCGGCACCCCCACTTTAGCCATACTGGCTTCTATCCCTCTCCTGTAAGCGGCATACGCCTCTGGTTTATTGGTATTGAAAAGAGCCTCAGCAATAATAAACTGCATTTCTGCATACGTAATAAACAAGATGGGCGCCACGGCCCTGGTATGCCAGGAGGAGGCCGTCATGTTCACATTGACATCTGCCTGGGTACCTGCCACCGCACCTGGTGTGAGACCAATGTAGGAAGCCCCAGTGCCTGACTTTGTCACCAGAATAGGCAAACGGGGATCTGTCACCCCTTGAAATCTGCCACCCCGCCCACTCAATAAATCAATCACATAAGAGCTTGGCTGCATGATTTTGCTTGTAGCATTGCCCAAAAAGCCAAACCAGGGGTTAGGGTTCTGAGTCTCATAATTCAGCTGCAGGTCATCTGCATTAGACGTGAAGGACGCCGCCGCCTCCTGCGCTGCCATAGCCAGCATAGCTGGCTCCTTCTCACTCAGGTGCAGAAAGTAGCGGGCTCTTACCGCTCTGGCCGCTTTTGTCCATTTAGTCAGGTCCCCGTTATAAATCAGGTCATTCTGTACCGTTTGTAAGCTGGGAAGGGTAGGCAGTGGCCGCGCCAGGTCTACAATGGCGCCATCTAAAAGCGCTTTTATGTGCACCCGGTACAAGTCTTCCATCTTATCATAGCAGGGATACAGATTGGCCGTTCCTTTGTTTGCCTCAGAGTAAGGGGCGTCCCCATAAATATCTGCCACAGTCATCAGGTTCAAGGCCAGCAGGGTTTTGGCAATGCCTGAGTAATTATAAGCACCGGCAGCCTCAGCCCTTGCAATAATGTCTTGAAGCGCAGGCAGGGCATCTGAATAAAACGGCTGCCACAGCTGATCAAAGCCATACGGTGCAAATTGACTCACCGTCTGGCCTGTAAGGTACTCTGGATACTGTATTCCATACTGGGCAGCGCCATATTGCGTATTGGCAGAAAAACGCTCAGCAGACGGAAGCAAGGTAGGCAGAGTCGCCTCCTCCCCACTTACTCTTGACGGATCTGTATTTACATCAAGCAGGTCACTACAAGCACCCATACACAAGGTGCTAAAGGCGACTGCTGCACTATATATTATCTTTCTCAATATTATCTTTCTCATAATAAGAATCAAAAGCTAAAGTTTAAACCAAAATAAACACTTCTGGTAGCGGGTATATTGGTACCCACGTAACCAAAGACATTGCTGCCTGGCCCATAGGCGCTCTGCTCTGGGTCAAACCCTACAAAGGGAGAGGACATCCAAAGGTTGTTTCCTGTAACAGAGGCCGTCACATTTGAGAAGGGGGTTTTCCCCAATAGTCCCTTAGGCAAGGTATAAGAAAGGCTTACGTTTTGCAGGCGCAGCACAGAGGCTTCCTGAAAACCGTTATATTCACTGGCCAACCGGTACCTGAAAGCCTGGCTATAGAAGTTTGCCACGTCCAGCACCACCGGAGTTGTATTCTCTACCCAAACCGGGTTCTCTGTGGTACCCGTATTGACTACACCGTCAAAAATCACTAACCGGTTACGGAGCTCTGTTTCTGCACCAGTTGGCGCCTCGCCACCAGTAGAACCATAACGCATACGTCTGTTAATGTCAAAAGCGTAGCCTCCTTTTCTGAAGTTGAACAAGAAGCTCAGTTCAAAATTCTTGTACCGCAAAGTGTTGTTCCAGCCCCCTTCAAAATCAGGGAACGCATTTCCCAGATAAGTGTCTTCAGACAGTGCAGCCCCCTTCCACTGGTTGTTTACGTTTGGGTAACCATCTACAATGACTAACCGTCCGTTTGCAGGGCTTGCAGGATCTTCAACTCTGCTAAGTTTCCAGCCATACCAGTCACCGGGTCTTCCGCCAGGCTGAATTCGCTGTTTTACCCAAGGGCTCTCTGGCTGGAACGTGATTACGCTTACCCCCTCTGGCATTTCCAGCACCTCGCCCCGCAGGCGGGAAAAGTTGAAAATAGTGTTCCAGCTAAAGTCACCGCCTTTGATGACATCTGCATCTACCACTAACTCCAGCACCCGGTTCTGGATTTCCCCAGCATTGGTCACATAGGTTGAGAAACCTGTGGAGCGGCTGGTGGGGATAGGCACAATCTGGTCAACAGAGTTCTGAATAGCATAGTTGGCGTCCAGACGCAGCCTGTTCCCCAGAAACGCCAGCTCTACCCCAAATTCAAAGCCTTTGGTACGCTCTGGCCGCAGCGTCTCTGACCCAATGGTCTCACTTCTTCTAACACCCGCCACCCCTAAGAAGGGAGCCTGGGTGGTGTAGTAGTTCCCAAGCAGATAAGGGGCAGCATCTTTCCCTACCTCCGCGTAAGAAGCCCTCAGTTTACCGTAGTTAAAATAGCGGTTACCTGAAAGCCCTAAAGTCTCACTGAAGATGTAGGCTAAACTTACAGATGGGTAGAAGAAGGATCTGTTTGCTTTAGGCAAGGTAGAGGACCAGTCATTACGGCCTGTCACATTTAAGAAGACGGTTTCCCTATAGTTCAGCTTTGCATCTCCAAACACCCCAATGATGTTGCGTTCAGACGGGTAAGAGCGAACGGTGTATTGCCCCAGGTTATTCACACTGTTAAAGTCTGGCAGAATGAAGTTGGTTCCTGAGCCGTTCACATCTGTAGTGTTGATCATGGTCACCTGGTTCCCAAGTGACACCGTGAGTCCAAAGTTTTCATTAAGCTGCCGGTCTCCCGTGAGCAATAAATTGCTGTTAATCTCCTGGTAGGTGAGGTACTGCTCAGAAATACTGCCTCGGCTGGTAGCCGAAATTAAGACGGTAGGGCGGGTCACTACATTACGTTGGGTCCCATAGTAGTCAATACCGGCACGGTAGTCCAGCGCAAGCCAATCAGTAAACCTGTAATTTAACCCCATGTTGCCTATGATGCGGTTCAGGGTTTCTGTCTGGTAAGCATTCTCAGCAAAGAAAAGCGGGTTGTCTAACTGCGTAGTATATCTGTTCTGGGTTCCGTCAGGGTTCAGATAGTTTTCAATGTTCACGTCTGGCGCGTACCTGGAGGCATAAGAGATGACCCCTGAGCCACCTACCCCGTTTCTGGGGTTCGTATTGTTTGAATTAATAAAGTTAGCAGAGGCGTCTATCTTCAGCCGTTCAGTAGCCTGCAGGGTACCTGCAATCTTAGCGGTTGTTCGCTCATATTCAGAATTAGGCACCACCCCGGTTTGGTCCAGGCGGCCCAGGGAACCGTAGAAAGTAGCCTTGTCAGTACCTCCTGAGAAAGAAAAATTATTCTGATACTGGTGCCCCGTGTTGAATACCTGGTCCCACTGGTCATATACAGGCTCTCCCGCCGGAATAGGTGGCCCATCTGCCCGGTAATCAGCAGGATTGTAAATGCCATTGAAACCGCGCCCGTACTTATCCTGCATGGGGGGCGTACGGTACACGTCATCAAAGCTGACAGAGGTGCGGTAATTAAAGGTTGTTTTACCCGCCTGACCAGACTTGGTAGTGATGATCACAGCACCGTTAGAAGCCCGCAATCCATACAAAGCAGACGCGGCAGGCCCTTTCAGCACAGAGATAGAGGCTATATCATCTGGGTTGATATCAGCAAAACGGTTGCTATTGGTAAACGTGCTCCCTTCCCTTCCTCCTGTAATATCTGTCTGGTTACTTACAGGAACACCGTCTATCACAAAAAGAGGCTGATTATTGGCACTAGGATTTAAGGAGTTGATACCCCGTATCACAATTGTAGAACCAGCCCCGGGGGTACCGCCTGCACTGGTAATGCTCACCCCGGCCACTCTTCCACGCAGAGCATTCAAAGCATTGGGCTGATTGGTTTCCTGGATCAGTTTGCTATCCACCTCCTGCACCGCGTAGGTCAGTGCCTTCCGCTCCTGAACCACCCCAAATGCCGTTACCACCACCTCATCTAAGGCACGTGCATCTTCATTCAAGATAACATTGATGGTCTGCTGATTGCCAACCGTCACCTCTCTTGTCACAAAACCTATAAAGGAGAAAACCAGCACTGAATTGGGTCCAGGAACTGTAATAGAGAATTGGCCGTCTGCGCCAGTTGAAGCACCATTGGTGGGGGAGCCTTTCTCTAATACGGTTACGCCGGGAAGCGCCTCTCTGGACTTGCCCGAGGTGACCTGCCCGGTTATTCTAATTTGGGCAAACGAATTCAAGCTCGCTATGACCAATAGAAGTAATAAAAGTAGGTGTTTTATCATAGTTATTAGGTGTATTGGTAGATTATTTCGGCCAAATTAGCAGAAAAATTACGACATGAAAAACGTTTTTATTCTTTTTAAATTTATTTAACCAATTAAATAATACTTAATTTAACAGTAATTCATCATGTTGATTATCAAACGTTTGTAATTACAATATCTTAAATTTAAATAAAACAACTTTACATATTAAAACATTAACTCATTGCTTTTTATTTATAAAAGCAAAAAAAAGAGACCCTACGTTTTATGATAAATAAAGTTTCAAACATCTAGTTTTTTTACATTATCATAAAAACAGAACGCCCCGCTGTATTAGCGGGGCGTTCTGTTTTTGAGCTGTTTTGGCCAAAACAGGCCGAAAACGTAAAATTAGTACACGAACTCGTTTGCCTTGATCATCTCAGCGGCAATACGGCGGCGGGCTTCTTTGGTGTTGTAGGGCTCCAGTTTGGTGAAACGCTTCAGACCAATCAACAACAGTTTCTGCTCATCACCTGGTTCAGACATGGCGGCAATGGCTTCTTTCCCGGCTTTGTTGATGCGGTCAGCGGCGTCATTAATCACCACGCGCATCATGTCCAGCTGGCGGCTGGTGGCTTCTTCGCCGTTGCGGCTCACCAGTTTCTCTACGCGCAGCATGGTAGACTCGGCAATGTAGGTCTGGATGGCCATGTCAGCGATATACATCAAGACTTCCTGCTCTTTGTCAAGCGTCATCATGAACTTCTGCACGGCGGTACCGGCGGTCAGCAACACGGCTTTCTTGAATTTACCCACGGCTTTCTTCTCATAGGCAAACAGGCTGGTGTCCTCGTCGCCAAAATCAGGGATGGCCATCAGCTCGTTCTGCACGTTGGCGGCCGGGCCCATCAAATCCAGTTCGCCTTTCATAGCTTTTTTCAACACCATGTCTACAATGAGCATACGGTTGATTTCATTGGTGCCTTCAAAGATGCGGTTGATACGGGCATCGCGGTACGCGCGGTCCATGGGATAATCAGCTGAGAAACCGTAGCCTCCGTAAATCTGTACGCCTTCGTCTACCACGTAGTCCAACACTTCAGAGCCGTCTACTTTCAAGATAGCGGCTTCCACAGCGAACTCACGGGCGGCTTCCAACACAGCTTCATTGTAGCTTTTACCGGCGGCCAATAGCTCTTGCTCCTTCACGTGAATGTCATGGCCACAACGGTACAGCGCAGATTCTACCGCGAAGATTCTGATGGCCTGCTCCGCTAGTTTATGACGAATGGCTCCGAACTTGGAGATTGGAATTTTGAACTGGATGCGCTCATTGGCATATTTCACCGACAGGTCTGCTACGCTTTTACAAGCACCCAAACACGCCGCCGCCAGTTTAATACGGCCAATGTTCAGGATGTTGAACGCAATCAAGTGGCCTTTGCCAATCTCGCCCAGCACGTTTTCCTTCGGCACTTTGCAGTCAGTTAAGAACACCTGGCGGGTAGAAGAACCTTTGATACCCATCTTGTGCTCCTCAGGGCCTAGGCTCAGACCTTCGTAGCCTTTCTCTACAATGAAGCCGGTGAACTTGTCGCCGTCTACCTGCGCGAAGACAATGAACACATCGGCGAAGCCGGCGTTCGTAATCCACATTTTCTGGCCGTTCAAGATGTAGTTTTCGCCTTCCACGTCCAGTACTGCTTTGGTCTTCGCGGCCAAGGCATCAGAACCGGAACCTGGCTCTGTCAAGCAATAAGATGCCGACCATTCGCCGGAGGCGAGTTTAGGAATGTACTTGGCTTTCTGCTCCTCTGTACCGAAGTACAGGATGGGCAGCGTACCGATACCGGTATGCGCGGCAAACGCCACCGGGAACGAGTGCCCAGACCCCACCGATTCGGTTACGAGCAAAGACGAGTTAAAGTCCATGCTCAGCCCGCCGTACTCCTCCGGGATGGCTACGCCAAACAGGCCGAGTTCCCCGGCTTTTTTCATTAAGCCTTCCATCAGGCCTTCCTCGTGGTTGTCCAGGCGCTCCACCAACGGGTACACCTCGGTCTGCACAAACTGCTGGGCCGTCTCGGCCATCATGCGCTGCTCCTCAGAGAAATCCTCCGGGATGAAAATATCTGCGGCGTTGGTTTCTTTGATGATGAACTCACCGCCTTTTAAGGTTTTGTTAGTTGCTTCCATATTTTAAGACTCTAGATTCTAGATGTTAGATTTTAGACTATTTATTCTTTTTGATGATAGACTGTTGAAACCCATAAATCATGCGCTGCACTTGGTTCATCTTTTGTAACATGTCCTGGTAATCGTTTTCCTTTACAAAGCCAAAAGCATGTGCCAGAACTAACTGCGTGTCCACTTCAAAGGCAGAACCTAACGCAAATCCTAAAAACTGAACGAACTCTTTATCAGAGTTTCTTCCGGCCCCTTCTGAAATATTAGAGGCGACAGAAACAACCGCACGATTCATCTGCGATGTTAGACCATACTTCTCGTTCGCCGGGAAAGTAGAAGTCAACTCGTACACTTGCTTTGCAAGCGAAATTGCCTCCTGCCATACCTTTAATTCCCTAAAATTGTGCATCAGAAAAGTCTAGTATCTAACATCTAGCGTCTAACATCTATTTAAGCAGTTCATAGATACCAGCCACGCCCTGGCCACCGCCCACACAGGCCGTCACCATGCCATATTTCTTGTTCATGCGGCGGAGGTCACTGAACAGCTGCACGCTGAGTTTGGCACCGGTACAACCCAACGGGTGACCAAGCGCAATGGCGCCGCCGTTCGGGTTGAGTTTGTCTGGGTCAATGCCCAGTTCCCGCATCACGGCGATGGACTGTGACGCGAAGGCCTCGTTCATCTCAATGATGTCAATGTCCTGCAGGTTCATGCCGGCGTTTTTCAAGGCCTTCGGAATGGCTTTTACCGGGCCCATGCCCATGATGCGCGGGTCCACGCCTTCGGCGGCGTAAGACACCAGGCGGGCGATGGGCTCAATGTTCAGTTCTTTCACCATGCGCTCGCTCATGACCAGCACAAAAGCAGCCCCGTCTGAGGTCTGCGAAGAATTCCCGGCCGTCACGCTTCCGTTGGCGGCAAAAACCGGACGCAGCTTGGCCAATCGCTCCAGCGACGTATCAGCGCGGGGACCTTCATCGGTGTCTACCACATAGGAGCGGGTTTTCTTTTTGCCGTTCTCGTCTAAGAAAGTCTCTTCCACCGTAATAGGCACAATCTGATCTTTGAACCGACCTTCCTGAATGGCTCTGATGGCTTTCTGGTGCGAGGCAAAGGCAAAGGCATCCTGGTCTTCGCGGCTCACATTGAAGTCATTGGCCACGGCCTCGGCGGTCAAGCCCATGCTCAGGTAATATTCCGGGTGCTCTTTGGCGATCTTGTAGTTCGGCACGGTTTTCCAGCCCACCACCGGCACCAGGCTCATAGACTCGGCGCCTCCGGCGATGACACAGTCGGCCATGCCCGCCTGAATCTTGAAAGATGCCGTGGCGATGGTTTCAATACCCGAGCCGCAGTAGCGGTTCATGATGGCACCGGGCACGTTGATGGGCAGCGACAGGAGCGAAATCATACGCCCCATCTGCAGGCCCTGCTCGGCCTCGGGCACCGCGTTCCCTACCAGCAGGTCGTCTACGCGGGCAGGGTCCAGCTGCGGCACCGATGCCAGCAGGTGTTTGATCACATCGGCGGCCAAATCATCGGGCCGGGTGAACCGGAATACGCCGCGCGGGGCTTTCCCCACGGCGGTTCTGAATCCGGCAACTATATAGGCAGTTTGCATTTTCTTTTCTGTTTTTGAGGTGTTTTTATAAAAACAAGCTGAAAACGAGTTTCATTCTATTTTCTCTTCTTGATACTCCCTGTCATCCTGAAAGGACCTTGTGGGCTAACTGTAATTAATTCTAAAGCCACCCCACTTTTGTCATTCTGAAAGAATCTCGGTGGCGAACGGTAGTTCAGTCGGCTACTTTCAGGAAAAGCAGCTTCGGGTTAATGGTCTTAATCAAAGCTACTTTTTCTTCTCTGCTCATTAGTTTCAGTTCTG
This sequence comes from Rufibacter ruber, assembly GCF_014138425.1. Classification (NCBI taxonomy): domain Bacteria; kingdom Pseudomonadati; phylum Bacteroidota; class Cytophagia; order Cytophagales; family Hymenobacteraceae; genus Rufibacter; species Rufibacter ruber. The sequence continues at coordinate 123,737 of NZ_JACJIQ010000008.1, read as the reverse complement.
TCTCCCGGTCAATGGCATGCTGCACAAAGGTGTGCCGCTCATAATAGAGCAACTTGTAGCAGTAGTACCTTCCGGCAAACGTCTCAGGCTTCCCTCTGTTCTCCCGGTGTTCATACAGCCTGCGGAGCAGGTCATTGGTCATTCCCACGTAGAGCACAGTCTTTGTAGGGTTTGACGTGATATAGACAAAGTAGTTATGCTGTTTCATGCCCGCTGCCTGTCTAGTTCGCCACCAAGATTCTTCCAGAATGACAAAAAAGGGGAAGGCTGTTTGTAAACGCCTTGCCTTCTATTGCATGTTTCATTCGCCCACTGTTCCCTAAGTTCTTTTCAGTATGACAGAGAGGGAAGAGACGTTGCTTGAGTGAAATCAAACTTCTTTCAGAATGACAAAGAGAGGAGCGGCCGGTTGCCAAAGCTCCTGAGAGCAAACTTTCCGTTTTTGGCCTGTTTTCTGAAAACTAGGCCAAAAACAGAAGAGTCAACCCCTAATTCCGCAGCGGTTTACCCGTAGTCAAGATGCTCTTGATGCGCTCCAGGGTCTTACGCTCACCGCAGAGACTCAGGAAGGCTTCGCGCTCCAGGTCCAGCAGGTATTGCTCAGAGACTTCAGACGGCATGGAGAGGTCACCGCCGCACATGACGTAGGCCAGCTTCTCAGAGATTTTGCGGTCGTGCTCAGAGATGAAACCACCGGCCTGCATGGCGTAAGCGCCCGTCACGAACATGCCCAATCCGCCGCGGCCCTGCACTTTGATGTTGGTCTTGGGCGTGGGTTTGGTGTAACCGGCTTCGGCTAAGAGAATGGCTTCGGCCTTGGCTTCGGCAATAAGGCGGTTGTTGTTCAAAGTGATGCCATCGCCGCGGCGCATAAAGCCAAGGTCAAAAGCCTCAGCAGCCGAGGTAGAGACTTTGGCCGTACCAATGGTCATGAACACGTTGCGCAGGGCGTTGTATTCGGTGTCACCTTCTTCATAGGCCGCCGAGGTACGCAAGGTCATTTCCTTCGTTCCGCCGCCGCCTGGGATCAAGCCTACCCCGAACTCTACCAGCCCGATGTAACTTTCAGCGGCCGCCTGCACGCGGTCGGCGTGTAAGCAAAGCTCGCAGCCCCCACCCAAGGTTAAACCATGCGGCGCGGCCACCACCGGAATAGCCGAGTAGCGCATGCGCATCATGGTGTTCTGGAACTGCCGGATCATGAGGTTCAGTTCGTCATACTCCTGGTCCAGTGCGTACATGAACACCAGGCCCAGGTTGGCTCCCGCCGAGAAATTAGCGGCCTCATTGCCCACAACCACGCCTCTGAAATTCTGCTCGGCCAGGTCAATGCCTTTGTTCAACCCCTGAATGATCTCGCTGCCAATAGAGTTCATCTTAGAGTGGAACTCCACGTTCAGGATGCCGTCGCCCAGGTCAATGATAGAGCAGCCGGCGTTTTTCCAGACTACGTTGGTGCCGCGCAGCACGTCCAGCAGCACAAATTTCTCGGTGCCCGGAATCTGCTTGTATTCTTTGGTGGGGATGTCATAGTACTGGCGCTGGCCGTTGTGGCTGCGGTAGAAACTCTCGTGCCCGGCCTCCAGCATCTCGTACACCCACTGGGCCGGCTTATACCCGGCGGTTTCCATGGCGCTCACGGTCTCGCGTACACCCACGGCATCCCAGGTCTCAAAAGGCCCCAGCTCCCACCCGAAGCCCGCACGCATGGCATCATCAATGCGGTAGAGTTCGTCAGAAATCTCCGGAATCCGGTTGGTTACGTACTGGAACAGCCCAAAGGAAGTCTCCCGAAAGAAGTCGCCCGCTTTGTCCTGCACCTGACTGAACGCTTTGAGGCGCTTGCGCAGGTCTTCAATGGGCTTAAGCATCTCCATGCTCTGGAATTTGACCTTCTGCTTGGGCCCGTATTCTAGGGTTTTCAGGTCCAGCGTGAGAATCTCAGTGGCTCCCTGGGCGTTTTTGGTTTTCTTGTAAAAGCCTTGTCTGGTTTTATCGCCTAACCAGTTTTTCTCCAGCATCTGCTGAATGTAGGCGGGCAACTGGAACAGGTCACGGGCTTCGTCTTTCTCACCAGATTGGTACAAGCCTTGGGCTACCTTGGCCAGTGTGTCCAGACCTACCACATCAGACGTTCTGAAGGTGGCTGATTTGGGTCTTCCTACTACCGGGCCGGTTAAGCGGTCTACTTCGTCTACATTCAGGCCGAGTTTCTCCATCACGTGCAGCACCTGCATGATGCCGTAGATACCCACGCGGTTGGCGATGAACGCCGGGGTGTCTTTGGCCAGCACGGTGGTTTTGCCCAGGAACAGGTCCCCGTATTCCAGCAGAAACTGCGTGATTTCAGGGTCTGTGTAAGGGGTTGGAATTATCTCCAGCAACTTGAGGTAGCGCGGCGGGTTGAAGAAGTGGGTACCGCAGAAGTGTTTTTGGAAATCTTCTGAACGGCCTTCGGCCATCAAGTGAATAGGAATACCAGAGGTATTAGAGGTAATCAGCGTGCCCGGCTTGCGGTATTGCTCCACCTTCTCAAAGATGGACTGCTTGATTTTCAGGTTCTCCACCACCACCTCAATGGTCCAGTCGCAGTCGGCAATGCCTTTGAGGTCATCATCAAAGTTACCGGTCTTGATGAGGCTGGCTTTGGTTTTCTCGTAGAGCGGTGCGGGGTTAGACGTAATGGCCGTCTGGAGGGCGGTGTTCACAATGCGGTTGCGCACCAGCTTGTTCTCCAGCGTAAGGCCTTTGGCCTGTTCCTCGGGCAGAAGCTCCCGCGGCACCATGTCCAGCAGCAGCACCTGCACGCCAATGTTCGCGAAGTGGCAGGCAATGCGCGAGCCCATCACGCCCGAGCCCAGCACCGCCACTTTCTTGATAATTCTCTTCATAGTTGCTCTTAATTATGTATCACGATGTGCGTATCACGTAGCACGATTAATTCTATTTAAGCTTTTAGGTACTCCTCCGTCCCCTTTGAAGGGGGTAGGAGAATGATTACTCGTGTTGATAATCGCATTCCCGAGAATCAATCCTTTTCCTATTTAAGCTAAGTACTCTTTTCTTCAAATGCCCTTGTCATCCCCTCCCTTCAAAGGGGGGAAGAGCAGTTTCTGTTTTCGGCCTGTTTTAGCCAAAACAGGTCAGAAACGCCTTTCATTTTTCACTGTTTCCTTCGTCAGAAAAAACATCTTTAGACTCAATCAAACTGTTAATCTGGCCAATCACCTGAAAAAACACCTGCAGCTGGCTCTCCGGGATCACCTCCCGCACTTTATAATTGAACTGCTTTACGGTGATGCGGCTCACCTCCCGTTTCTCCAGCCCCAGTTCTGTCAAGAGAATGCGCACGCTCCGCTTGTCCTGGGTGTCTGCCACTTTGTAGATAAGGCCTTTCTCTTCCATGCTTTTCAAGATGCGCGTCAGGCTGCGGGCTTCCAGCCCCAGCAGCGGCGCAATCTTGGTGGCGGCCGTGCCCTGGTCAGGGTCAATGTTCAGGAGCACAAACCCAATGGAGGTGGTGATGTCATTCTTGGCCGCCTCTGCATTGTACATACGCGCAATGGCATGCCAGCACACCTTTATATTATAGTCTACCGTCTCACTTGCTTTCATGGAATGTCTGTAGGTCTATACCTCTCTTACCAAATTTAGAAAAATTTGTTATGCTTGCATACTATAATTGAAGATTTTTTTCTCTCGGCAAGAAGAAATGCGTTTTTACCTTATTTTACGGAAAACAGCCCGAAAACGTGCGCACAAAAAAAGCCCCGCGTTTGGGCGGGGCTTTCTATAAATCTACGCACTCCGGTAGAGGCTGTCAATCAGCGCGCGGTTGTTGTTGGTGATGATTTTGCGCTTGATGCTCAGTTTAGGCGTCATCTCACCAGATTCAACGCTCCAGAGGTTGGGCAGCAGCACAAACTTTTTGATTTTCTCATACTGCGCCAGTTGCTCGTTGGCTTTGTCTATCTCCTTCTGGAACTTGTCCAGCACCTCGGGCTTCTTAATCATTTCCTCATTGGTGGTGTAGTTGATGCTGTGGATTCTGCACCACTCCTGCAGGCCTTCAAACGCTGGCACAATCAAAGCCCCCGGGAATTTCTCGCCCTCGCCTACCACCATTACCTGCTCAATCACCAGCGACTCCTTGAGTTTGTTCTCAATGAGCTGCGGGGCAATGTACTTACCGCCACTGGTTTTGAACATCTCTTTCTTACGGTCTGTGATTTTAAGGTACTTGCCTTCTACAAACTCGCCAATGTCACCGGTGTGGAACCAGCCGTCCGGGTCAATGACTTCGGCGGTGAGGTCTGGGCGCTTGTAGTAGCCCACCATCACACTCTCAGAACGGGTCAGGATTTCGCCGTCTTCGGCAATTTTGATTTCAACGCGGTCAATGGCCGGGCCCACGGTGCCAATCACGTTGTTCTCGGGCTCGTAGCGGTTCACGGCAATCACCGGCGATGTCTCCGTAAGGCCGTAGCCCTCCATTACCCTGATGTCGGCCCCCCAGAACACGCGGGCTAACCTTGGCTGCAGAGCGGCTCCGCCGGAAACAATGACTTTTACTTTTCCGCCCAGCGCCTCTTTCCATTTGGAGAAGATGAGCTTGCGGGCCAGTTTGAGCTGCACATCATAAAAGAAGCCCGGTGATTTACGGGTATCATATTTCTGCCCCAGAGCCAGCGCCCAGAAGAACAGCGCTTTTTTCACGCCGGTGAGTTCTCCGCCTTTGGCGACAATTTTGTCATACACTTTCTCCAGCAGGCGCGGCACCGTCACAAAGATGTCTGGGCTCACCTCTTTCAGGTTATCAGCCACCTTTTCAATGCTTTCGGCAAAATAGATAGAAACGCCCACACTCATATAAATACAAGACACCATGCGCTCATAAATGTGGCAGAGCGGCAAAAAGCTCAAGGCGCGGTGGCTCTGGTTCACGGGCACGTACGGCATAGCCGACATGAAATTACTCACCAGGTTGTTGTGCGAAAGCATAACCCCCTTAGGGGCACCGGTGGTACCGGAAGTATAAATGATGGAGAGCAAGTCTGAGGGCTGCACGGCGGCTTTGTGCGGCTCCAGCGTGGCCGCGTCTTCGCCTTCGCCTAATTGCAGCAGCTCGGTCCAGTGCCTGGCGCCGGGCACGCGGTCAAACGTGTAAATACCCTGGATACCAGGCAGCCCCGTGGCGGCTTCTTTTACTTTGTTATATAAGTCTTCTGTAGAAACCAGAATAAGCTTGGTCTCAGAATCTTGCAGTATATACCGGTAGTCTTCAACGGTAATGGTAGGGTACATGGGTACGCTCACCGCCCCCGTCTGCTGAATACCGTAGTCGGCAAACACCCACTCCGGGCGGTTCATGGAGATAAGGGCTACCTTGTCGTCTTTCCTGATGCCCATTTTCAGCAAGGCCAGGCTCAGCGTGTTCACCGTTTTTATTACCTCCTGGGTACTGTATTTCACCCACTCGCCATTTATTTTTGTAGCCAGGCAGTCTGGCTGCGGAAATTCCTGCACCTGTTGCGTCAGCAAGTCAAAAACGCGGGTCACTTTCATAGTGCTGTTGTCTAGTTTATTGGGGTAAGATAATGCAAATTCTGGTTAAAAAAAATTTAACGCTTTTGCTTGTTACACGCAGATTTCCTAAAAAAGTATTCCTGCCCTGCCCTTTATTTAGCTAAATTTGATTTTTGCCCCTCCGTTTCATGAACCTTTCCATCTTCTTTGAGCCGCTGCCGGAAGACACCTTCGGCATTGCCGACAACCCCAAGTCAGTGGGTGGCTACCTGGCGCCGTTCATTCATACGTTCCCAGACTGGCGCAGTGCCGAGGTGGTGCTTGTAGGCCTGCCCGAGTACCGCGGCACCACCGGCACGGTTGACCTCACCTACCAGGGCCCCAACCTGATTCGCCAGCAGCTGTACCGTCTCATGAAAGGCACCGGCTCCTGGCTGGTCATGGACCTGGGCAACCTGCTGCCCGGCATTGAACTGGAAGACACCTACCTGCGCCTGAAAGAAGTAGTAGAGATACTGGTAGATGCGGGCAAACTGCCTCTTCTGCTGGGCGGCTCCCATGATCTCACCTACGGACAGTTCCTGGGCTACGAGCATCTGCACAAAACCGCCAGCCTGGCTCTTTTTGACTCCCAGCTAGACCTTCTTGAGAACGAAGACGCCACCCCAGAGCAGAGCCACCTGCACCGCATTCTGCTGCACGACCCCAATTACCTGTTCAGCCTGAGCCATCTGGGCCACCAAACCTACCTCACAGACAACCACACCCTGGCGGCGCTGGAGAAGCTGCATTTTGAGTTGTACCGCATTGGCCAGGTACGGCAGAACCTAAAGGAGATAGAACCGGTGATCAGGCAGGCTGACCTGGTAAGCTTTGACGTTTCTGCCATACGCCACCAAGACGCCCCGGGCCAGCTGCAGGCAAACCCCTTCGGGTTTACCGGTGAAGAGGCGTGCCAACTGGCCTGGTATGCGGGACAGAGTGAACAGCTAACGTCCTTTGGTCTTTACGGGTACCGGCCTGAGCACGACCACCGCCACCTCACCGCCACCACGCTGGCCACCATGGTGTGGTACGTGATAGAAGGGTATTACCAGCGCCAGCAGCCGCTGAACTTTCAGAGCAACCAGTTTATGCGGTTCTCAGTGGGTTTCCATGACAACCCCAACAAGATGATTTTCTATAAAAACCGGCAGAATGATAAATGGTGGATGGAGGTAGAGGATTTCTCAGGTCTGCGCCCGCCCCTTATCATTCCCTGCAGCTATCAGGACTACCTGACCGCCGCCGACGGGGAAGTGCCCAACAGGTGGATTCTGACGCAGAGCAGAATGTAATCTTCCAATGATTGAAGGGGCAATTGCGTGAATGAATGGGGAGTAAGAATAAATTATTTCCCATGATTTGATTTTTCTCGGCAGCTCTTGTTTGGAGGGAAATCAGATTTACCCATGGAGCAGTTGAAGGGGTTAACGAAAGCAGAATTTGTCTCGCGGTTTAGGCAGAGAACCAAGATGCTGGCATTGCAGGCCATGAGGTTTAGCCAGCAATTACCCAGAACTGAAGAAGCGGTTATTATGAAAAGGCAGCTCTTACGTTAGGTCACTTCTGTGGCGGCAAATTACAGGGCAGCCAGCCGGGCAGGGTCAAGCGCAGAGTTTCATGCTAATATTATGCATTGGCGTAGAGGAAGCTGATGAAACCATGTTTGGCTGGAGCTATTCACTGAGTCAGAAACCGTATCTTCTAAAATTGCGGCAACCTTACTACACGAAACCACAGAAATTTTGCTTGCTTTGTCAAAAGCCGGAAAGAACACCACTTAATAAGTACACATTCGCTCATAATTTGGCATTCGCTTCTTCACTCCTTCACTCCTTAAAAATGCTCCCAGAATACACCCGCTCCCAACTGGCCCTGCGCAACGGGCAAGACCGTGACGAGATCTGGGTAGCGTACCAGGGAGAGATATATGACGTGACTAAATCACGGCTGTGGCGCCGCGGGCAGCATTATGAGCATTGGGCAGGCCAGGATCTCACAGATGAGTTGAAAGATGCGCCCCATACAGAATATGTATTTGATAAATTCTCTGTGGTAGGATTATTAAAAAAATAACCAATCTTTGAGTGCTTATTAAGTTTTTTACCCTTCTAGTATCTTCTTATGATTCTCATCGCCGATAGCGGCTCTACCAAAACTTCCTGGCGTTTGTTAACCGCTGAAGGTGAAGTGGCCCAAGCCCATACCATAGGGATCAACCCTTACTATCAGGAAAGCGCTGAAATTACCCAAAGCCTGCAGGAGAGCCTGCTGCCGCAGTTGCCCCAACACATGCCCGAGGAAATATACTTCTACGGGGCGGGTTGCAGCGCCAAAGACAAACAGGAGGTAGTTGCCTCGGCCTTGAGAGCGCTGTTCCCCAGTAGTGACGTGTCAGTGCACCATGACCTGGAGGCCGCCGCCCGGGCTTTGTGTGGCCATGAAGAAGGTATTGCCTGCATTTTAGGCACCGGCTCCAACTCCTGCCACTATGACGGCGAGAAAATAGTGGAAAGCATGCCCAACCTGGGGTTCATTCTGGGTGATGAAGGCAGCGGGGGCTACATGGGCAAACTGCTTGTTCAGGCATATCTTAACCTGGAATTGCCCCAGGATCTGCACCAGGCCTTTTTTGAGCGCTACCAGGTAGGCCGTGACGAGATCATTGACCAGGTGTACCGCAAGCCTTACCCTAACCGGTACATGGCGGGTTTTGCCAAGTTCATGCATGACCACCGCAACCACCCGTACCTCTACCAGATGATCTTCAAGTGCTTTGCAGACTTCTTTGAGAAGACCGTCACTAAATACCCAGACTACCAGCAGCGAGGCACCCACTTTGTAGGTTCCATTGCATTTTACTTTAGTGATATCCTGCGCACCGTAGCCCAACAATACCACATCAACGTAAAGAACATTCTTGAAAGTCCTATTGCAGGCCTAAGCCTGTACCACCAGCAAAAAATCACTGTATGAGTACCACAGAAACCGCCTCACACTACAATGATCTGGAGAAGATGACTGTGCGTGAGCTGCTCACCAACATCAACCAGGAAGATAAAACCGTTCCCCTGGCGGCAGAGAAGGCCATTCCGCAGCTGGAGAAGCTGGTGGAGGCCACCGTGGCCAAACTGAAAGAAGGCGGCCGTCTCTTTTACATTGGCGCCGGCACCAGCGGCCGTCTGGGCGTGGTAGACGCCTCTGAGTGCCCGCCCACGTACGGCGTTCCGTTTGACATGGTCATTGGCATCATGGCCGGCGGTGACACCGCCATCCGTAAGGCAGTAGAGTTTGCCGAAGACGATTTTGAGCAGGCCATCAAAGACCTGGATGCCTTTGGGGTGAATGAAAAAGACGTAGTGGTAGGCATTGCGGCCTCCGGCCGAACCCCATACGTGATAGGCGGCCTGCAGGCCTGCAACGAGCGCGGTATCACCACCGGCTGTATTGTCTGCAACGCCAACAGCAAAGTGGCCCAGGTTGCCCAGTACCCGGTAGAAGTAGTGACCGGCCCTGAGTTTGTGACCGGCAGCACGCGCATGAAAGCAGGCACTGGCCAAAAGCTGGCCCTGAACATGCTCACCACCTCCGTAATGATTCAGCTGGGCCGTGTAAAGGGCAACAAGATGGTAGACATGCAGCTCACCAACCACAAGCTGGTAGACCGCGGCACCCGCATGATCATGGATGAGCTGAGCATTGACGAAGAGAAAGCCCGTGAACTGCTGGAGCTGCACGGGAGCGTGCGCGCCGCCATCTCGTCTTACCACCAGCACTAGGCTTCTGTTTTTGGCCTGTTTTCCAGAAAACAGGCCAAAAACAGAAAGGGAGCACCCTGGTGATGTCTGTTGTCATTTTACTGTTTTAGAGCTATTTTCCTGAAAACGGCACTAAAACAGGAGCTAAGATTCGCCGTAACCGGCGAATCTTTTTTTTTATGCCATTCGCTCATCCCTAACCCCTGTTTCTGCGTTAGCCATTCCTGCAGCCTTTATTTTTACGCTATGCACACCATTGAACCTTTTTATAACTGGATAGAAGCGTATTCAGCCTCAGAAGATGAGCGCTCGCCGCTCTACGGCGCAGAAAACAACGAGTCTGAGTACACGCACACCATTTACGGCTACTACATCCATCCGCAGTGGGATGACATTGACTCTGAGACGCTGTTCATCAAGATTCTGTACGCAGATTACAATGACGGCTACGCGGTCATTGAGCTCATTGGCGAGTGGAATGACACCATCAACAATGACATCATGACCTTGAAGCGCAATGTGCTGGACCTGATGATTGGGGAAGGCATTCACCGCTTCATTCTGGTAGGGGAAAACGTCTTCAACTTTCACGGTTCAGATGACGCGTACTATGAGGAGTGGTTTGAAGAGGTGGAAGACGGCTGGATTGCGGCCATTGGTTTCCAGGATTTTGTGGTGAGTGAAATGCAGCAGTTTCACATTGACTATTACATCAACTTTGGCGGCGACCTGGACAAAATACCGTGGCGCACGTTAACGCCGCCGCAGCTGTTCACCATTGTAGACAGTATGATCCAGAGAAGATTGGGAGCCTAGCGTGGGTCTGCCCCTTAGGCCAGTAGACGAAACAGGTAGAATTGCTCTGCCCAGGCGGTTCCCGCACTTCATCACAGCGCCCAAGGCGGTTCAGGCTATAGAAGATCATGTTTGCAAGGAACTTGTTGAGAACGTTTCCTTCTCCTGTTCAGGTGGAGGTGTATTTGGCTAAAGCCACGTTTTAGGGTTACTTTTCAGAGAACACCCCAGAAACAGAAACTCTAAAGCCATAAACAGACGCTGGCACCAGAGAAAAACAAAAGCCCAAACAGCTTCAATGCCGCACCCCCTGAAAGGAGCCTTTACTACGGCACACTCCCTTAAAACAGAAGAGGCGGTACATGTACCGCCTCTTCTGTTTTAAGGGAGTGTGCCGGAATTAAGCATCATTATCATCTACTTCATCCTTCACTTCTTCTGCGCCGTCTTCCACCTCGTCACCGGCTTCTTCAGCGGCGTCTTCTACTTCTTCCATGTTGTCTTCAGTGCGCTCTTCCTGGCTGTTGCCACACGCGTTAAAGGTCATCATACCTGCCGCCAGCGCCAGTATAAACAATGTCTTTTTCATAGTTTTATTTTGTATGGTTGTACAAGCATGTTTAGCCAGAACGTCTTGCTATTTTTGGTCTTCCGGGTTTTCTGGGTCTACCTTGTCAATGCTGTCTTTCACTGCCCGGGCTTGCTGGGCAAGAGCCGTATCACCGGCCATCTCGGCATGCAGCTCTGTTCTCTCCGCCTGGTCCTCCATGTGGTTCTCTGTTTTAGAGTCACAGAAGGAGAGCGCTGCTGCACTCATCACCATGGCGGCTCCAAAAAATATCTTTTTCATAGTTTTATTTTGTTCAGTGCGCGTAAGTTCATGTTCTCCCCAGCCTTGGCCTCTCAGCCTCTGGCTGGCGGGATAGCTTTTTAAGCATTTAGGCTATTGTACGCACGTATGGCTGAATAGATATATTTTTAATGGCAGATATAAGATCTTTCTGATCAGATTCTTGGCATAAAACAAAACGTGCCCGCCCCTTGGGTAAGGAGCAGGCACGTTTTAAAGGTAACTATGACTTCTACTGAACAGCCCCAGCTGAGACCGTGTCAACGGCCGCTGAATCTGGCAGTACTCTTGCGGTATCAATAGGTGAGGCAGTTGTTTCAGCAATATCTGTGGCACTGGTGGCATCTTCAATGGCAGGCACCTTGGTTTCTTCTGCTTTCTTTGAGTCACACCCGCTAAAAATAGACAAACCTGCTACAGCCAATAGATACAATGCATTCCTCATGGTAAAAAGGGTAAAGGGTGGTAAGGGCTTTGGAGGCATTTTCTGTTCCCAGTTCTCCAAATTATTTTTTTCTGAACACTAAGTTAACAGGCACACCTTCAAAACCAAAATGCTCCCGCAACCTATTCTCTAAAAACCTGGTGTAAGACTCTTTTATGTACTGCGGCAAATTACAGAAAAACGCGAATGTAGGCGTATGAGTGGGCAACTGGGTAACGTATTTTATTTTCACGTATTTGCCTTTAATAGACGGCGGCGGATACCGCTCAATCTCTTTCAGCATCACCTCATTCAATTTAGAGGTAGGGATCTTCATGGAGCGGTTCTCATACACTTGTATAGCCGTTTCTATAGCCTTGTGCACACGCTGCTTGGTGAGCACTGAGATGAACACAATAGGCGGATAAGAAATGGGCGCAATACGCTCCCTGATGTGGTTCTCCAGATCCCGCATGGTGTTGGTTTCCTTTTCTACCAGGTCCCATTTGTTCACCAGAATCACCAGACCCTTGCGGTTTTTATCTGCCAAGCCAATGATGTTCATATCCTGGGCCTCAATGCCGCGGGTGGCATCCAGCATCACAATCACCACATTGCTTTCCTCCAGCGCCCTGATAGAGCGTAAGACAGAGTAGAACTCAATGTCTTCATGCACCTTGCTTTTTCTCCGAAGCCCGGCGGTGTCTACAATGATGAACTCCTGCCCAAAGGCGTTGTAGTGCGAGTGGATAGAATCACGGGTGGTACCGGCAATATCAGTCACAATGTTACGCTCCTCGCCCAGCAACAGATTCACAAACGAGGACTTGCCCACGTTGGGTCTGCCCACCACCGCTATGCGCGGAATACCGGCCTCTGGGTTCTCAATCCCCTCCTCCGGGAAGTGCGCCACTACGGCATCTAGCAGTTCACCGGTACCGGAGCCGTTCTGGCTGGAGATTGGGAAAATCTCGCTGTCAAAACCCAGCGCATAAAACTCCCCGGCCAAGTGCCCGCGGGCGTGGGTATCTGCCTTGTTGGCGACCAGATAAATAGGCTTGTCTGTGCGGCGCAAGACATCAGCAAACTCCTGGTCAAGCCCTGTAACACCCATTTCTACGTCTACCATGAACAGAATCACATCTGCCTCTTTGATAGCCAACTCTACTTGTTTCCGTATCTCCTCTTCAAAGATATCATCAGACCCGCGCACATAGCCGCCGGTGTCAATTACAGTGAAGTATTTGCCCACCCAGTTGCCGTGCCCGTAATGGCGGTCACGGGTAACGCCGCTCTCATTGTCCATGATGGCTTTGCGTTCACCTACCAGGCGGTTAAACAGGGTTGATTTGCCCACGTTGGGGCGTCCTACAATGGCGATTGTATTTTGTGCCATATCTACTGAAATGTGCGTTTTGAGGCTCCTTTTCGGGAATCGCTCCCAAAACGCGGGTTAAACCTGCGGTATCGCCGCCGTGGCGCCGCTAGGGACTCTTTGTGGTTGCTAGTTTTTAGTTGTTCGTTGTTAGAATCTGAAGAAGTATGCTCTTTAAACCAACAACTAGTAACGAATAACTAACAACTATATGCTGTTATACCCGAACCTGTCCAGCAGGCGCTTGTCTGCGCGCCAGTTTTCGTTCACGCGCACGTACAGGTCCAGGAACACTTTCTTCTGGAAGAACTCCTCCATGTCCAGGCGGGCCTGCGTGCCTACTTTCTTCAGGGCCTCGCCTTTGTTGCCTATCACAATGCCTTTCTGGCTTTTGCGCTCCACGCTGATCTCAGCGCGCATTCTAATGATGTCTTCGTCTTCTTTGAACTCCTCAATCACTACCTCACAGCTGTAAGGAATCTCTTTCTTGTAGTTCAGAAAAATCTTCTCCCGTATCATTTCGGCGGCAAAGAAACGCTCCGGTTTGTCAGTTAGTTCATCTTTGGGGTAATAGGGCGGGTGCTCCGGCAGCAGGTCCAGAATCTTCTGGAAGACGCCGGGCGTGCCCTGGCTGTGCAGCGCCGAAATGGGCAGGTACTCCTGCGCGGGCAGCTGCTCTTTCCAGTAGTCAATTTTGGCTACTACGTCTTCCTGAGTGGCCTGGTCAATCTTGTTGATGAGCAGCAGAATGGGGGCTTTTGCCTTGCGCAGGCGCTCTACCACTTCGCTCTCATCATGCTTCTCGTAAATATCGGTCACAAAGAGAATGACATCTGCGTCTTCTAGAGACGAATGCACAAACCGCATCATAGACTCGTGCAGCTCGTACTGCGGCTGAATGATGCCGGGCGTGTCTGAGTAGACAATCTGGAAATTGTCACTGTTCAGGATACCCATAATGCGGTGGCGGGTGGTCTGCGCCTTAGACGTGATAATGGAGAGCTTCTCGCCCACCATCACGTTCATTAGGGTAGACTTGCCCACGTTGGGCTTCCCAATGATGCTTACAAACCCTGCTTTGTGCGGCTGTTCTGCCATTTTAACCTCTTTTTGAAAACAATTTGCAAAGGTAACGCTTTTTTAGATCGTATTGAGTATCACGGCTAAAGTATCAAGAGATTGATAAAGACGTAAAATAACGCTGAGCGGTAAACCTTTAGCCAGAAAAACAGTTGCAGCAGTAACCCAGCACGCGCCGGTTGACAGAACCAGCCCCCGTACTTTTCTGTTTTGGGGCTGTTTTTCTGAAAACAGCCCCAAAACAGAAAAAGCAAAACCCCAGGTTCTATACACTCTATGGCCTATAAGGAATATCTATAGAGTTTACGGGCTGGTTCTGTGCCTGCTGCCTCCCAAATATGTACCTTTGCAATCTAATATCAGGCTTATGAAAAGTGGACTCCCTGGAAAAACAGGAGTATTGTTGGTGAACCTGGGCACCCCAGATTCGCCCAGCGTGCCCCACGTTAGAAAATACCTTCGCGAATTCCTTTTAGACAAACGGGTGATTGACATCCCGGCCGTAAACCGTTACCTGTTGGTGAACGGCATCATCGCCCCGTTTAGGGCGCCTAAATCGGCGAAGATCTATAAAGAACTCTGGACCGACCGCGGTTCGCCGCTGCTGTACCACGGCCTGGACCTGCAGAAACTGGTGCAGGAACGGTTGGGCAAGAACTACCACGTGGCCCTGGGCATGCGGTACCAAAGCCCCAGCATTGAAAGCGCCCTGCAAGAGCTGCAAGACAAGGTGGTGGACCGCATCATTGTGCTGCCGCTGTTCCCGCAGTACGCCTCGGCCACCACGGGCTCGGTGCAGGAGAAGGTGATGGAGGTGGTGGGCACCTGGGAGGTGATCCCAGACATCAAGTTCATCAGCACGTTCTGCAACCACCCCGGCTTTATCAATACCTTCGCAGAGATTGCCCAGACGCACATGGCCAAGCGGGACTATGACCATTTTGTGTTCAGTTACCACGGCGTGCCGGAGCGGCAGATTCTCAAGGCCAGCACCAAAGGCTACTGCCAGTTGGGCGCCTGCTGCAACACGTACCACAGCCGTAACCGCTACTGCTACCGCGCGCAGTGTTTTGAGACCTCGCGCCAGCTGGCCAAGGCCCTCAACATCCCCGAAGGAAAATATACGGTGGCGTTTCAGTCGCGCCTGGGCAAAGACCCGTGGCTGCAACCCTACACAGACAACATCTTGAAAGAACTGGCCGCCAACGGCGTGAAGAGCGTGCTGGCCTTCAGCCCCGCCTTTGTGGCCGACTGCCTGGAAACCACCATTGAGGTGGGCGAAGAGTTCAAAGAGGAGTTTGAGAAAGCCGGCGGCGAGCACTGGCAACTGGTAGAAAGCTGTAACACGCACCCCACCTGGGTCAACACCGTGGTGCAGCTGGTGCAGGAGGCGGAATAAGCGTAGCAGGTAGTGCGTATCACGTAGCACGACAGCATATTACAGAAATAGCCACGGCAGGTGCCGTGGCTATTTCTGTTTTCGGCCTGTTTTTGGGGAAACAGGCTGAAAACGCATTAGCGGTGTTCCTTCCCTCTCAGGGAAAAGGTTAAAATGAGGGTGAGTCGGTGGCAGAGGCAATGGGTCCAGACACTCGCAGGCCCTCCAGACGCTGCCAGGCCTTTTGGAGCAGGCGCTGTTCCAGTTGAATTCAACGCTGTTTTTGAGCTACTTTCTGAAAAACAGGCCGAAAACAGAAAAAATCAGATGCGCTTGAAATCCACCCAGTCTTCGGCCACGGCCGATGCTTTTTGCAGCACCAGATTCATCAAGTCCTCGCCCTGATCAGACACCAGCACGTTGGCCCTTTGCTCCGGTTTCAGGAAGCCTTCGGCGGTGGCGTGGTCCAGCATCTGCAGGAACGGGTTGAAATAGCCGTTCACATTGAAAAGCGCGAAAGGCTTTTGAATGATGTTGATCTGGTTCCAGGTCACAATCTCGCAGAACTCGTCAAACGTGCCAAAACCGCCGGGCATGGCCACAAACGCATCTGACTCGGCGGCCATCAAGGCTTTGCGCTCGTGCATGGTCTGCACCACGTGCAGTTGGGTCAGCCCCGGGTGCCCCACCTCCATGTCCATCAAACTCTGCGGAATCACGCCCACCACCTCGCCGCCGCCCGCCAGCACGGCATCGGCAATCACGCCCATCAGCCCCACTTTGCCGCCGCCGTACACCAGCCTGACACCTTTCTGGGCGAACAAGGTTCCCAAGGCGTGGGCCGCTTCTTGATAAACAGGGTTATGGCCGCTCTGGGCACCGCAGAAGATGGCAATGCTTTTCATGTGAAACAGGTTGAAGGGTTTAAAGGCAAAGGTACAAAAGGGGCCGAGGCTCGCCTCTATCAGTGTTTCTGTTTTTGGCCTGTTTTCTGGAAATCAGGCCAAAAACAGAAATCCGTAGCGTCGTTACCCTGTAACGGCGTGTTTCCACGCAGCGGCATAGGCTCTAAACCAGAGAACCAGATCATTCAACCTACATTGCTTATGGGCTCAAATTTTGGTCTCTCTGGGAGAGGCTTTATCGTTTCATGCCGACACGTCGTTACAGGGTAACGACGCTACATTCTTGATTTAATTTCCTAAAACAGGCTCAAAACAGAAACGGGAGCCACTCACGCAGCTCCCGTTCTTTATCTGCAGGAAAAGGAAACGCCCTTTTCACATCTTCCCCAATCTTTAAATTATTAGTACGCTCTGGCGAAGTACACGCGGCGCTTAGAAGGTTTACCAGTCACCATGTCCACGCCGTCTTCCTCCGGTGAATCCAGGGCGATGCAGCGGATGGTGGCTTTGGTTTCCTCTTTGATGCGCTCTTCGGTCTCCGGGGTGCCGTCCCAGTGGGCTAAGACAAACCCAGGTTTCTCGTCCAGCACGCGCTTGAACTCCTCGTAAGAATCTACTTTGGTAGTGTTCGCTTCGCGGAAGGCCAGGGCTTTCTGGAAGACGTTTTCCTGAATCTCGTCTAATAACGCAGGCACCAGGTTCACCAGCTCGTCAAATTGCTGCGAGGACTTCTCCTTGGTGTCGCGGCGGGCCACTTCGGCGGTGCCGTTTTCCAGGTCGCGGCCGCCAATGGCGATGCGCACGGGCACGCCTTTCAGCTCCCACTCGGCAAACTTGAAGCCGGGGCGCTCGGTGTCGCGGTCATCATATTTTACACTGATGCCTTTGGCCTCCAGTTGTTTTTTCAGGCCCAGCACCTTCTCAGAGATTTGCGCCAGTTGCTCTTCGCCTTTGTAGATGGGCACAATCACCACCTGGATAGGCGCCAGTTTGGGAGGCAATACCAAGCCTTCATCATCTGAGTGCGCCATGACCAGGGCTCCCATTAAACGGGTGCTCACGCCCCAGGAGGTTCCCCACACGTGCTCCAGCCCGCCTTCTCTGGTGGCGAACTTCACGTCAAACGCCTGCGCGAAGTTCTGTCCCAGGAAGTGCGACGTACCGGCCTGCAGGGCTTTCCCGTCTTGCATGAGGCCTTCAATGCAGTAAGTATCCAAAGCCCCGGCAAAGCGCTCATTTGGGGTTTTCTTACCTCTAATCACCGGCAGGGCCAGAAAATTCTCCGCGAAGTCTGCGTAGACGTGCAGCATCTGTTCGGTTTCGGCAATGGCTTCCTGGGCGGTGGCGTGGGCGGTGTGGCCTTCCTGCCACAGGAACTCGGCGGTACGCAGAAACAGGCGGGTGCGCATTTCCCAGCGCACTACGTTGGCCCACTGGTTGATGAGCAAGGGCAAATCACGGTAGCTCTGTATCCAGCCTTTGTAGGTGTTCCAGATGATGGCCTCAGAGGTGGGGCGCACAATGAGCTCTTCCTCCAGGCGGGCATTGGGGTCTACGCGCAGCTTGCCGGGTTTGTCGGGGTCGGTTTGCAGGCGGTAGTGGGTCACCACGGCGCACTCCTTGGCAAAACCCTCGGCGTTCTGCTCTTCGGCCTCAAACAAACTTTTGGGCACGAATAGGGGAAAGTACGCATTAGAATGTCCTGTTGCTTTGAACATATCATCTAAGACGCGCTGCATTTTCTCCCAAATGGCATACCCGTACGGTTTAATGACCATACAGCCCCGCACGGCGGAGTTTTCGGCCAGGCCGGCCCGCTTAACCAATTCATTGTACCACAGTGAATAATCCTCACTACGCTTAGGCAACCCTTTGCTCATTTTAAGTATCTTTGAAAAAGAGAAATATATAGAAATTCTTTAATAATCCGGCATAGAATTTGCTTGTTTTTTCTTTGAACGCTTCTATACCTTTTCGGCTCAAAAATACGTTAATATCTTGTAATAGAAACGTTGGTGATCCGGATACTCGTGTTACCTGGTTTTGTGAATCTGAATTAGCATCCATTCCAACTACTACAACTCATGAAATATTTTTCCCATAAACTGTACCTCTTGCCGCTGCTGGGATTTTTGGCGGCCGGGTGCAGCACGACGTCCAATCTGCAGACCAGCGAAGTGGATGACGTGTACTTCTCCTCCTCAGACAAAGTCACGTATGTAGAACCTGAATATGCCCCTGAGGCCACTGAAGGGTATGCGGCCAACTCTTCTGGAGACATTACCGAGCGGGAGAGTGACCCAGAAACCTATTCTGGCAAGACCCGCAGAGCTTCTAATGACCCTTACCAGTACTCGTACTATGATGCGCCCTTTGGCAATCCGTATTATGCGTACCGTGACCCATTTTTCTACCCTGGCCGCTACTATTCCAGAGCGATGATGATGGACCCCTGGTATGATCCGTTTTACGGCCCCGGCATGGCCCTTTATGATCCTTGGTGGCCCCGTACTGGCATTTCTGTCTCTATTGGCATAGGCTACGGCTGGGGCTACGGCGGGTACGGTCGCTTCTATGACCCATGGGGTTACTACGGCTACGGCAGATACAACCCTTACCGCTATGGCGGCTACTACGGCGGCGGCTTCTATGACGGGGGCTATTACGGAGGCGGTGTTGTGGCCAGAAAGGTGAACTACGCCCCGCGTCGTGACAGAAGTTCTAACCTTGGCGGTAGCTCAAGCCAGAATGCAGTCAGAGGAACCCGCGGCGGCATCACCCCAAGCTCCGGCTCCAGAGTTTCTAATGCGCAGATAGACGAAGGCACCCGCTCTAGACGTACCACCGGAAGATCTTCTTACCCTGGCAGCGTTTCAGAGCAGCCTCAGCCTGTGAATGCCCGCACCAGACGGTCAAGCGGGTCAGAACAGCCGGTTTATACGCCAACGCCGGCAAACTCTGGAAGCAGAAGCAGTGAGGCCCAGCCAAGCAGACGCCGCAGAGAGTCTCCGGCCCCATCTGCCAGCCAGAACAATGATTACCAAAGAGAGTCTTCCCGCTCTTATGAGCAGAGCAGACCTTCTTATGAGCCTTCCAGATCATCTTCTTCCTCTTCATCCTTCCCTTCTAGAAGCAGCAGCAGCGGCTCCAGCTCGGGCTCTAGCTCAGGCGGCGGACGCAGAGGCAGAAACTAATCTCTCTTTTCTTTAAAAGCACATGAAAAAATATAGCTTTCTTTTGGCCTGCCTGGCCCTGCTAGGCAGTGCCGGGAAGGGCTTTGCTCAAAGCGAGACAGACGTCCTTCGTTATTCACGCACAGATTTTGGGGGCACTGCCCGTTCCTTAGGGCTCTCTGGCGCCAATGTTGCCTTAGGCGGCGATGCCGGGTCTTTCTCAGCTAACCCAGCCGGCTTAGGTTTGTTCAGACGTTCAGAGGTGACTGTTTCTGCCGGGCTTAACTTCAACGAGACCAACAGCTCTGTCTTTGGCACCTCAGCCATGGACAACCGCAATAACCTTAATATCCCTCAGGTGGGGATAGTGATCACTACCCGCAAGGCTGATGACGAGGAAGGAGATTGGCGGTCTGGGTCTTTTGGCCTGGGCCTCACCCGGCTGAACAACTTCAACCAGCGCATGACCTACCGCGGCACCTCACCAAGGGGGGCGTTAAAATTTGCCGAGTATGCTGACCAATTAGCCAACTCAACTACAGAGGGGGCAAATGCATTTGATGAATCTTATTTAGCATATGAAACTGGACTCATCACGTTTGATGAAGCAGGAGGATTTTATTACGCCCCAGACTATTCTGTGGTACCCGCCAATGAGAATGACCCTATTACCCGCGCACTGGTAGCCACTCCTTTTCAAGAGAGCATTGTCACCAGTGGTTCACAAAACCAGTGGGACCTATCTTACGGAGCCAGCTTTAGAGACAAATTGTTTTTGGGAGCCTCTATTGGTATCACCAGCGTACGGTTTAAGCAGACAAGAACCTATTCTGAAACCGGACCTACTGTTGCTGAAAGCCCGCAGTCTGGCCTGCAAAGCTTCCGGCTCCAGGACAACCTAACGACTGAAGGAACCGGGGTCATGCTAAAAGTAGGAGCCATCTACCGCCCTTCAGATGTGCTTAGGTTAGGCGTTGCCGTTCAAACTCCCACCTGGTACACTTTGGTTGACCAGTACAGCACTAACTTGACGGTTAACTATACAACGGGCATGTTCACCAATGATGTAGAATATGCCACAACCGATCTTGGGGAGTTTGAGTACAACCTCACCACGCCCTTTAGGGCCAGTGGTGGCGCTGCCGTGTTCTTAGGGAAAAATGGTTTTATCACCGCCGATGTGGAATATGTCAATTACGCTAATGGCCGGTTAAGCTCCAATGATGCCTCTTTTCAAAATGCCAACCAGGCGGCCCGCAACAGCTACCAAAGTGCCATGAATTATAGATTTGGAGCGGAGGCCCGCATTGACATCTTCAGGCTGAGAGGTGGCGTAGGCTTGTACGGCGATCCTATGAAGAACAGCAATGTTGACCAGTCAAAAACCTTCTTTACGGGCGGTTTTGGCCTGAGACAGACTAACTACTTTATTGACGCCGCCTTGGTGTATAGCAAGTACAAGAGCCTCTATAGCCCTTATTCCAATCTGGAGTTTGGCTCACCTGATTCTGTCTATGATGAGGCCATTACCCCTCTCACTGAAAACAAGCATGAGAACACCAACTTTGTAGTCACCTTCGGGTGGAACTTCTAAGTTCTGTTTTTGAGCTACTTTCTGAAAAACAGGTCTAAAACGCAAAAAGAGAAAGCCTCTCCTGAAAATCAGGAGAGGCTTTCTCTTTTATCAGGCAGCAGCTTAAACCCTATATATGAATAGCTCTGTTCTCAGTAGCCGCTAAACAGGCTTCTTTCATGGCCTCAGTATAGGTTGGGTGCGCATGGCTCATGCGGGCAATATCCTCGGCGGAGGCCCTGAACTCCATGGCTACAACCGCCTCGGCAATCATGTCTGCCGCACGCGGTCCAATCATGTGTACCCCTAAAATTTCATCGGTTTTGGCGTCTGCCAACACCTTTACAAAACCGTCTGTGTCCATAGACGCTTTGGCGCGGCCGGAGGCTTTGAAGGGGAACGAACCCGTCTTGTAGGCTACGCCTTGCGCTTTCAGTTGCTCCTCCGTAAAACCAACACCGGCTACTTCCGGCCAGGTGTACACTACGCCTGGGATGAGGTTATAATTGATGTGCGGCTTCTGCCCAACAATCTGCTCGGCTACCAAAACCCCTTCTTCTTCGGCTTTGTGCGCCAACATAGCACCACGCACCACGTCGCCAATGGCGTAGATGCCGGGCACGTTGGTTTGCAGGTGGTCATCTACGGCAATCATACCACGCTCACCTAACTGCACGCCTGCGTTCTCTAAACCCAAGCCTTCTGTATAGGGTTTACGGCCTACAGATACTAAGCAGTAATCACCTTCAAACGTCACTTCCTGACCTTTAGGAGACTCAGCGGTTACTTTCACGCCTTCGCCTTCTACCTGCGCACCCGTTACCTTGTGCCCGAAGAAGAACTCAAAGCCGAGGGTTTTCTTCAAGACGCGTTGTAATTCTTTCCCAAGGGCACGGTCCATGGTAGGGATAATGGCATCTGTGTATTCTACCACAGACACTTTCGCGCCTAGGCGGGCATACACAGAACCCAACTCCAGACCAATCACGCCGCCGCCAATCACAATCAGGTGCTTGGGCACCTCTTTTAAGGTCAACGCTTCGGTAGAAGTGATGATGCGGTTTTTATCAACGGGCAGGAAAGGCAGGTTTACCGGCTTAGAACCAGTGGCAATGATGGTTTTGTCCGTTTCAATCTGCTGCTCAGTGCCGTCCTGGCCCGTGATTTTGATGGTATTCTTGTTCACAAAGGAGCCTAAGCCGTTGTACACGTCTACCTTGTTCTTCTTCATGAGGTAGGCAATCCCGTCGTTGTTAGACTTAATCACGCCGCTCTTGCGGGTAATCATCTGCTCCAGGTTCACCTGCAGGTTTTCCAGCTCAATGCCGTGCTCCTTAAAGGTGTGCGCCGCGTTGTGGAAGTGCTCAGATGAATCAAGCAGCGCCTTAGACGGAATACAACCTACGTTCAGGCAAGTGCCGCCCAAAACGGAATATTTTTCAATGATGGCTGTTTTCAGGCCCAACTGCGCACAGCGAATAGCCGCTACGTAACCCCCAGGACCAGAACCAATAACCGTTACATCGTATTTCATGGTTTTTCTTTTTATGAAGGAAAGAATTCCCGTTCTCAAAAACAATATGATGCAGAAGCAAAAGTCTTAAGACCGTTTTTGGCCTGTTTTCGGGAAAAGAGGCCGAAAACGTCTCCGTGCTGTCATCCTGGAAGGATCTTGTGGGCAAGCTAGATATGCGCTTACTACATGTTCTTACCGTTCGCCACCAAGATCCTTTCAGGATGACAAATAAGGAAAGATGACTAGCAATCTTTGCTTCTGATACTGATTAGAATAAAGGAGGAGCAAACCTTCTGTTTACCCCTCCTTCATTGATTTTATCGGTTAGACTCCAAGCAACAATCTCATTGGGTCTTCCAGCAACTCCTTCACGCGCACCAGGAAGCTCACTGACTCACGGCCGTCAATAATGCGGTGGTCATATGAAAGCGCCAGGTACATCATGGGTCTAATTTCCACCTGGTTGTTGATAGCCACCGGGCGGTTCACAATATTGTGCATACCCAAGATAGCAGACTGCGGCGCGTTGATGATAGGCGTAGACATCATAGACCCGAACACGCCACCGTTGGTGATGGTGAACGTACCGCCGGTCATCTCGTCAATGCCCAGTTTGTTCTCACGGGCACGCTTAGCCAATCTTACCACTTCTTTCTCAATACCGTCCAGGCTCAGACCTTCGGCGTTCCGGATAACCGGCACCACCAGACCTTTAGGCGCAGACACGGCAATAGAGATATCGCAGAAGTCGTTGAAGACCATTTCACCGCCGTCACTCTGGGCGTTCACCGCTGGCCACTCTTGCAAGGCCACGGTACACGCCTTCACGAAGAACGACATAAATCCTAAGCCCACTTCGTGCTTCTCCTTGAACTTGTCTTTGTATTTGGCCCTGATATCCATAATCGGCTTCATGTCTACCTCGTTGAAGGTGGTTAACATAGCCGTTTCATTTTTCACCGCCACCAGACGGCGCGCTACAGTTTTACGCAGGCTGCTCATTTTCTCACGGCGTGAGTTTCTAGAACCCGCCGCGACTGGTGCCGATGCCGCAGATTCTTTGGCCGCTGGCGCGGAAGCAGCAGCGGCTGGTTGTGCCGCCGGACGAGCCTGGGCGTTCTGAGCATCTTCTTTTGTGATTCGGCCGTCACGGCCAGAACCGGTTACATCAGAAGCAGAGATGCCTTTCTCAGAAAGGATTTTCCCCGCCGCCGGCGAAGGCGTGCCGCTGGCGTAGGTAGAAGCGCCACCGCCCTGGGCAGAAGCAGCCTGTGCCGGCTGGGCGGCAGGAGCCGTCTGTGGAGCAGGAGACGTAGTCACGCCTGAACCGGCACCCGCCTCAATGCGGCAGATGGTGGCACCAATCTCAACAGTTTCCCCTTCCTGCGCCACTATGCGCAGCACACCTGCTGCTTCGGCAGGCAGCTCAAACGTAGCTTTGTCAGACTCCAGCTCACATAGAACCTCGTCCATGGCTACCTGGTCACCGTCAGCTTTCAACCATTTAGAGATGGTCACCTCGGTGATAGACTCCCCTACCGTCGGGATTTTCACATCAATGGTCTGACCAGCTGCGCCACCCGTGGTAGACTGGTTCTGGGTGCCGTGGCTTGGCGTATTCTCTGCCGCTACGGTGCTCTGCGGATCCGTCACAGATTTGCTTTCAGTGATCGTATCTTGAGAGGCAGACGTGGTAGGCTGCGGGGCAGAAGCTCCTTGTCCAGCGCCTTCAATCACGCAAATTACTTCACCAATTGGAATGGTATCGCCTTCCTGGGCTTTGATTCTCAGCACCCCGGCAGCCTCGGCGGGCAACTCAAACGTAGCCTTGTCTGACTCCAGTTCGCAGATTACCTCATCCATGGCTACTTGGTCGCCGTCTTGTTTTAGCCATTTGGCAATGGTTACTTCCGTGATGGATTCCCCAACCACCGGTACTTTTACTTCTAAGCTCATAGTTTCTTTTCGCTTAAGATGTCCCTTAAGTCTGTTTTTGGCCTGTTTTTCTAAAAACAGGCCAAAAACAGACTTGATATTTATTTAAATGCTAAATGCTCTTTCAATGATGCTGCGCTGCTCTTTCTGGTGAATTTTGTTGTAACCGGTAGCGGGTGAAGAGCTTGGCTTACGTGATACCACGTCATCAATGTTCTTGCGCATCACGCTCAGAATATACGTCCAGGCACCCATGTTGAACGGCTCTTCCTGCACCCAGTAAATCTTGGCCTCAGGGTATTTCTCCAGCTCACGCACCAACTGCACCTCTGGGAACGGATGCAGCTGCTCCATTCTGATGATGGCCACATCTGAGCGGTTGGTGCTCTGCTGCTCTTCCAGCAGGTCATAGTACACTTTACCGGTACACAGCAACACTTTGGTCACGGCCTTGGCATCGGCGTAGCCGTCACCAATCACCTCCTGGAATGAACCGTTCACGAAGTCTTCAATGGGTGACATCACCGCCTGGTGACGCAGCATAGACTTAGGCGACATGTGGATGCACGGCTTGCGGTACGGCGTGGCCAACTGGCGGCGCAGCATGTGGAAGAAGTTGGCTGGCGTGGTACACTGGGTCACGTACATGTTGTACTCAGCGGCCAACTGCAGGAAGCGCTCTGGGCGGGCATTGGAGTGCTCAGGCCCCTGGCCCTCATAACCGTGCGGCAACAACATCACCACGCCGTTCATGCGCTGCCATTTAGACTCAGTAGACGAGATGAACTGGTCAATCATAACCTGCGCGCCGTTGGCGAAGTCACCAAACTGGGCTTCCCAAATCACCAATGCGTTGGGGTTAGCCATGGCATAGCCGAATTCAAAGCCCAACACGCCGTACTCAGACAGCAGCGAGTTGTAAATCTGCAGCTGCTGCTGGCCTTCCTGAATGTGGTTCAGGTTGTTGTAGGCGGCGTTGGTATTGGCGTCACGCACCACCGCATGCCGATGCGAGAACGTACCGCGGCGCACATCCTGCCCGCTCATGCGCACAATTTTGTTATCTAGCAAGATAGACCCGTAGGCCAGCAACTCCGCCGAGGCCCAGTTCAACGAGCGGCTCTCAAAGAACATGTCCTGGCGCTCTTTGATAAGCTTTTCAATCTGCTTGAGCGGCTTGAAGTTCTCTGGCAGCGTAGTCAGCGCTTTGCCTACCTTCTCAATAGCCTCTAATGGCACGCCCGTTTCTGGCGACTGATGGAAGTCTTCTGGGGTAGAGCGGCGCAGCTCCTGCCACTCTTTCTCCAGCACCTGGTAGTTGTAAGGCAACGGTTCCTGCTTCACCATATCCAGGCGCTCCTGAAGCGTTTGGCGGAAGTGCTGGTCCATTTCATCTGCCAGCTTCGCATCTACCTCTCCCCGGCTTACCAGCGATTTGTTATAGATCTCGCGGGGGTTGGCGTGCTTAGAGATGAGATTGTAGAGCTGTGGCTGCGTGAACTTAGGCTCATCTGCCTCATTGTGGCCATGGCGGCGGTAGCACACCATGTCAATGAAAATATCATTATGGAATTTCTGACGGTACTCCGTAGCCAGACGCACGGCAAACACTACCGCCTCCGGGTCGTCACCGTTTACGTGCAGCACCGGCGCGTCAATGATTTTGGCCAGGTCAGTGCTGTAGATAGAAGAACGGGCGTCTTCAAAGTCGGTGGTGAAACCAACCTGGTTGTTGATCACAAAGTGAATGGTACCGCCGGTGCTGTACCCTTCCAGTTTGGCCATTTGGGTAACCTCGTAGCCAATGCCCTGGCCGGCCACGGCCGCATCACCGTGAATGAGGATAGGCAGTATTTTATTGGTGTCACGGCCGTACATAGAGTCCAGCTTGGCGCGCACAAATCCCTCAACCACTGGGTTCACCGCCTCTAAGTGAGACGGGTTGGGTGCCAGCTTCAGGTTGATCTTGTGGCCATACGGGGTATCAATCTCACTGGAGAAGCCCATGTGGTATTTCACGTCACCGTCACCCATGGTCAAGTCTGGCACGGCCGTTCCCTGGAACTCAGAGAAGATCTGCTCATAGGTTTTGCCCATGATGTTGGCCAGCACGTTCAGGCGGCCCCGGTGCGCCATGCCAATCACCACTTCCTGTACGCCTAACTCGGCACCTTTGTCAATGATGGCATCCAGCGCCGGGATAGTAGTTTCGCCACCTTCCAGTGAGAAACGCTTCTGGCCTAAGAACTTAGTGTGCAGGAAGTTTTCAAACACCACTGCCTCATTCAACTTAGACAGAATGCGCTTCTTGTATTCAATAGTAGGGTTAAAGTCTACTGACTCTTTCTCAGCCTTCTGCTTAAACCACTCCAGCACCTCTGGGTCTCTGATGTACATGTACTCAAACCCGATGGTTCTTTCATACACCTTTTTCAGGGTAGCCAGAATATCGCGCAGGCTGGCCGTGCCTAAACCCAATTCTGAACCACTCTGGAATTTAGTGTCCAAATCAGCCTCAGACAACCCAAAGTCAGACAGGTCTAACAGCGCTTTGCGGTCTTTGCGGGGTCTAACTGGGTTGGTGTTTGACCGCAGGTGGCCACGGGAACGGTAGGCGTAGATTAGATTACGCACCTGAATTTCCTTGTCCACCTCACCGGCGGTAGCTCCTTTGGCAGAAGATGCGCCCGAAGAAGCAGTTGGGGCCGCCTCCCCGTTTTCGCTTGGGTAGCTTTGGGAAAAGTCAAACCCCTCAAAAAATTTCTGCCAGCCAAACTCTACAGAAGCAGGGTCTTGTTGGTATTGTTTGTATAGCTCATCTATATACGCCCCATGCGCATTGGCTATATAAGAGTATTTATCCATAAAAGTGCTAGAACTTTCTAAAACCTCGGCAAATTAAAAAATATTGATTAACAACCTAATTCTAAGATTCGCATAAGCAAATATTCGCTTTCCGTTATCAAATTATCATTGACTCTCAGAACCATATTGCCTGAATCTGCGCATGCTTAAATAAGAGGTACGTTAATTTTATGGTTTTGGCGAAATTATAGATAAATAGATAAGAGACAAATCTTTCTCCTCCCTCCTTTTCCTAATGACCCTTTTTCTGCTTTTCTTTCCAATATTCAATTTTTAGATTTACTGAACTATGGAGTTTTCCCACCTCACCCACGCCAGCCGCCTCAGAAACCAAACGTCTGCCGTCTATCACAATTGCCTGGACTGGTCATTGGCTGACTGGAGCAATGCCATTGCCGGTGAAACCGGCGAAATGTGCAACCTCATCAAGAAAATAAGGCGGGGTGACAGCATTGACGTGAAAGACGTAGGAAAAGAACTGGCAGACATAGTGATCTACGCTGATCTACTAGCCGATCAGTTGGGGCTGGATCTGGGCGAATGCGTGCGGCAGAAATTCAATGAAGTCTCTGACCGTATTGGCAGCAACATAAAAGTGTAGAAGCTGTCTCATGCGTGTGATGCGGCCAACATGCTTTTCTGTTTTTGGCCTACTTTTTAGAAAACAGGCCAAAAACAGAAGACATTCCTGTTCAAACTTACCTCCTAAAGCCTCTGCCTGAAGGAGAGTGCTTCTAACTTACCCGCTATTTTAATGACAGAGCATGTGTACGCTTTGATGCGGAGGCTACACAAACTGAAACCCTGTTTAGCGTTTTTCATTCTTGCCCTGAAATTATTGACTGGGCGCAAGCATCTGCTTGTGCCGCCGTTTTGGGGCTATTTTTCAGAAAACAGCCCCAAAATAGAAACAACCGTTACTCCCTTTTCCTGAACCGTACAAAGGAGGGGACTTCTGCGGCCGCACGGGCTAGCTTAGCCTCGGTCTCAGGGCCTGCTACCAGCTTCACCCCCTGGTCTGTGTCTTCCACCACTGTCTTCTTGCGCCATCCTTCTACGGTTGACTCATCTGTGACCTGGTCACCACCGGCTCCGCCGAACACATAGACATAGCTCCCTACCACGGCATGCCCGCGCAGATCAAAGAAATCGTCACCCCCAAGCCCGTACAGGCTGATCTTCTCGGTCTCGCTGGCAAAAAAAGTGCGGCTGTAGATTTTGGTCCCGTTGATATTCTTTTCGCCCAACCTGAAGACCTCTACCACGGTTCTGCCCTGTGACAGGCGCTGGACCACAAACCGCTCCCGCTCATCTGACCCCACCACGGCTACTTCTTTGGCCAGCACCTTGTAATATTCTTCGGCGGCCTGCGGCAGTTGCTTTAACCGGCTCTTCAGGTTCTGGTAGGTCTCGTCGCCCACCAGTTGATACACCGCCGGCGGAAAGCGGCGCACCGCCATTCTCAGCACTGAGTCTGTCAAAGCCATTTGCATCTCCCGGGCCAGCCTCCTAAAGTCAACCAAAGAGACTTCGGGCAGCGCCCGGGCGTCCAGAAAAGCGGCATTGATGGTGAGCCCGAAGATATTTTGAAACTCAGGGTGGAAAGAGGAGAATTTTCTGGCCGCAAACCTGCGGGTGGCAATCCAGGGAATGACGCCGTCATCATACTTGCAGAGAGCCTGGTCCCGGTCTTTGGGCACGGGCTTGTACCACGTCTCACCGTTCTGCTGGTACTCTGCCCAGTCCCACTGCCCCTCATGGCGGTCCCAGTCACTGATGAGCAGGTCCAGCAGGCGGGCCCGTGCGTACGCCCACTGGTCAATTCTGTGGTGGCTGGAGCGGTAATGGCGCGCCAGCATTTCTTCTGTCTCTACCAAGTCAGTGGCGTTCCCAAACTTTTTGGTGAGCGAGGCCCTGGTGGTAAACTTCTCCTCCATGAGAAAGAGCTTGTTCCCAAATTGGTTGGAATACTGCTGAAAGTCCTGATCTGCGGGCAGCACGTACACCAGGCTGGGCGTGGGGTGGAAGACACCGGCCGCCTCTGCCAGCGGGGCCACCACCAAGGCCGCATACGGGTTGGTGGCTGAGATCTGGTCCCGCACAAAAGAGCCTACAAATGTTTTCCGCCAGAAGGGGGGCAGCACCTCAATGGGGTCTTTGTCTACAGACCGCAACGCAAACAAACGACCCGCTGAGTCTGTGAGGGTGAGGCTGGTGGTTTGCATACCGCCGCCCAGCTTTTCTATCTGGAGGCCGCCTTTCTGCTCGTGCATGTGAAACACTTTGGCCTTCACCGGCACCGCCCACACCTCCCGGTAATGTTTCCCCAGAAAGAACTCCCCCACCTTACCCAGCTGGTAGTGCCGGCCCGCACTCACCATTACACTGTCTGGGGCGTTGTGGTGCAGGACATTCCCCCCCAGGAACGGAGAAGGCCCCAGGACCGCCTCACTGGGCTGGTCTGAAAAAAAGACCCTCACCAACCCGTACAGGCAAAAGAAACCCAGTAGTGTCAGCAAAATTTTTCTTTTCATGGAGGGCGGTTGTTCAGAGTTCAACTGTACCTGAAAAAGCCGCCAAAGGTTGAGAAATAATGCCGGAAATGCGTTTTTGGCCTGTTTTCCTGAAAACAGGCCAAAAACAACTACCTTTATGCCGCCAGCGGCAGCTTAACCTTGCCACTGCTCCTTGCGTTACACTGTATTCCTTGATTCACCATCTACTTAAATAACCAGACCTATGGCAAATAGCGCTACCTACAACGGCATCACCCCTGAGTTGTACAACAACCTGAAAGGCAAACTAAGCGCCGCCGGCATTGAATTAGAAGGCAACAGCGGCCGTGTATCTAAGCAAGGCGTGACGGCAGATTACGCGTATGACGAGGCAAGCCAGTCTCTTCAGATCAACAACGTGAATGTGGCGTTTCCGGCGAGCATGATGTTCAGCCCAGACAAGATCATTCAGAAAATCAACGAGGCCGTGCGCGGGGCGGGCGGACAGGTTGCCTGATTTATTCAGGGATTTTGCCTGACCAAAGCGAGGTTTCTTGCGTATACACATCCCAGCAGGGCCACACAAGGCACTGCCGGGATGTTTTTTTATACGCTAAACCAGAACCTTCACTATGGAACAATCAGCCAATACTTCTGCCCAACTAGTACAACCCAAAGATTTTGCCCGCACTGTTGAATCTATCATGCACGTGTACCAGGGCAACCATGACGTGCTGCCAGAGCTTCTCTCAGACGCCGGAAACATGTTATTGAAAGTACGCCAGAAAATGACCCCTGTACAGATGATTCTGTCTGTGGCCGCCGTGGCCATTGGCGCCATTGTACTGGTAAGCTACAGCGGCGGTCAGTTTGCAGACGCCGAGGAAGTGAAAGACTAACCTTTCTTTCCGGAAGATACCCGTCAAGCCCCTCCCGCCCTCCGGCGGCAGGGGCTTGACTTTTTTCACGAACCAATAAATAGATAGAAGTCCCCAGCAGGAATAGAATACTTCTGTGAACTTGTTTCCCATATCCTTTCCAGCGCCACGGCTGGTACGGCGGGCAAACACTGCCGCACCGGCAGAACCGCACGCGCCCCCTAGGCCCAAGCACCAGCCTCCCAAGCGTTTACCCCTGCTGCCCTCTTTCACCTCCTGGCTGTTTTTGGCCTGTTTTCAGAAAAATGGCCCGGAAACGCATTTTTCCTCAATTGGTAAGACTGCTATAAATGAGCTTGCTCCCGGGCACTCTCTGCCGTTGATTTGCGTTCTGTTTCTACACCAGAAGCATGGAAAAGAGAAAGGCATACAAACCCACGGCACCTCCCCTTACTGCCCAGGAGAAGGTTAGCCGGTACATGCGCAGCAACAAGAGCAAAGACACCCAGCCAGAGCTATTGCTGCGCCGAACCTTGTGGCAGGCAGGGCTACGGGGCTATCGCGTACACTGGAAACATCTTCCGGGCAAGCCCGATGTCTGCTATCCCGGCCGCAGGCTGGCAATTTTCCTGCACGGCTGCTTCTGGCACCGCTGCCCGCACTGTGCTCTTTCCCTGCCTAAAAGCAACACAGCCTTCTGGCGTGAAAAATTCACCCGCAATGTAGCGCGTGACCAGCAGCACCGCGCCAAATTAAAAGCAGCCGGCTGGCAGGTTCTGGTGATCTGGGAATGCCAGCTGCAACAGGATCTGGAAGGGTGCCTGCTCACCATTAAAGGCCTGCACGCGGGCGTACCGGAGAGCTATTGGCTGGAGGCGGCGTAAGTACTGATTGGCGGGCTACTTCGCTTTAGGCTTTTTATTAGGAGATTTAGACGAACGAAGGTAGAAGCTAACTTTAATATTTCTCCCAGAAAGGGGCCAGACTGTTAAATAATCTTGCGATAAGGGTGCGCTCCTTCGCTACAATTTCGGCGTTGGCGACCAAGCCATCTTTTAGTAACAGCTGCTTTTTATGCGTGGTCACGAGCCCCTCAGGGAAAGAAACTTTGGCCAAATAGGAAGTATCACCGCTGGTAAAATCAGATAAATATTCTATTCGACCTTTTAAATAGCCGTGCTCCTGGTACGGGAATGCATCTAGCCGCACAATTACTTTTTGCCCCAGCTGCACTTTCCCCATTCCAGACTGCCCCACTTGAAATTCTCCCCAGTAACCACCCGCTTCAGCCTTAGCTATGTAAAAAAGTGGTTTATTTACTTCCAACCATTGCCCTCTGCCCCAATCTTGGTTTGCAGGCCCAGCGGCAGAGAACTTACAAACTCCCAGATGTTGGCCAAACGCATGGCGTGCAGAAGCTTTTTCATATCTAACGCATCACTGTTCACCGCACTATTGTTCGCAATGGTATCTGAGAAGATAAAGCCTTCTTGCATAACTACACCACAACTCTGCCGCCAGAATTGAGGTTTAATAGTTGAGAGTGGAGTGTTTCCCACCTTTATTTCACCTTGTTGCGGAGAATAAAAACCTAACAAAAGCTTGAGCAGCATAGCTTACCACTGCCGCTCATGCCTACAATGGCGGTGGTTTTCCCTTCAGGGATGATGAGGTCAATGTCTTTTAGCACTGGTTCATTGCCAGCGCCAGGGTACTGAAACGTGAGGTTCTGTAGCTGAATGGTTTTACTGGGCGGCAGCTCCTTCAGAAATGTTTTCCCGTTTGGCTCCTCGTCTTCCATCTCATGGATCTCATTGAGGCGCTCCATGCTGATTTTGGCGTCTTGCCAGCCTTGAATAAACCCTAGCAACTGCTCTACAGGGCTATTAAGCTGTCCCAGAATGTACTGAATGGCCATCATAGCCCCTAACGTTAATTGACCAGCAATTACCGCTTTTGCCACCAGGAAAATGATGAAGATGTTCTTGCCTTCATTTATAAAAAATGCCCCTGCCTGCTGGTACTGCCCAAGGAAAGCGATTTGATACTGTACCTGAACAAGCTGGCCTGGATACGCTCCCACTCCCACCGTTTCTGCTGCTCACAGCCGTTCAGCTTGATCTCCTGCATACCGTTGATGAGTTGCATCACAGAACTTTGGTTTTGGGCTGAAATCCCGAAGCGCTTATAATGTAGCTGCTTTCTCTTACCCAAAAATGCCATAACCCAACCAGCGTATAGCACTGATGCTCCCAAAAACACCAGAAAAACCGGCAAATGATAGAACGCCAGCACAAAAGAGAAAATTACCAAATTAAACATAGAGAACGCCACCGAAGCGACTGCCCTGTTAGAAAGGATTCTATCCGTTTCTGGTCTCCCATACGTTGCATGATGCCTCCCACTTGTTTGGTATCAAAGAAGCTGATGGGCAGACGCATGAGCTTGCTCAGAAATAGAGACAGTACAGAGACATTAAGGCGCGTGCTGATGTGCAGCAGAATCCAGGATCTGATGAAATCTACGCTCATGCGGCCCACCAGCAGCATAAACTGCGCAATGAGCACAATGTAAATAAAGTCTAAGTTATTGGTGTTAATGCCCACATCTACCACCGACTGCGTCAAGAACGGCAGAATGAGCTGCAGCAAACTGCCCACCGCAAACCCCAGCGCTAACTGGAGCAACAGCTTTTTATAGCGAAACAGGTACCCAAAGAACAGCACAAAACTTACTTTTGTACTCCACTCATCTTCTTCCTGGTAAAGGGCAGGGGTTGGTTCCAGTAACAGCACCACTCCAAAGTTTCCCTTAGAAGTTTGCTGGCTGCTCCAATGCTGGATAAGTTCTTCTAAAGAATACGTGATAATGCCTTTGGCCGGGTCTGCCACCGTGTACTTATTACTTTTGATTTTGTAGAGCACCACAAAATGGTTCTGATCCCAGTGCAGAATGCAGGGTAGCACTAGCTCTCTTAACTGCTTTGCTTCTACCTTAGCTCCTGTGGTTTTGAAGCCGATTTTCTCTGCCGTCTCGGCAATGCCCAACATAGAAACCCCTCCCAGCTAATCTGGGAGAGCGTGCGCAGCTTCTGTAGGCTATAGATTCTACCATAGTGCTTTGCCACCATGCGCAGGCAGGTGGGGCCACAGTCTATCTGGTCTAGTTGTTTGTAGAATTTGAACAAGGCCAAGAAATTAGTACATCCCACTCATTACCTTATCAGTTCTTTTAGCTTCTCAAGAAGCTCCTCCCCGCGTAAATTTTGGGCTACAATGGTGCCCTCCTTATTGACCAGCAAGTTAAAAGGGATACCTTTTATATCATATTGCTTTACAAGATCGCTCTTCCAGGCCAGCGTGTCTATCACATGAACAAAGTCCGCGGTACCGTCCTTCATAATAGCTTTCTTCCATTTCTCTGTATCCTCGTCAATAGAGACAGCTAGAATCTCGAAGCCTTTGGGTGCATAGTCCTTTCTTGCTTTCACCAGATAAGGGCTCTCTTCCCTGCAGGGTCTGCACCAGCTCGCCCAAAAGTCTATTAACACTACCTTTCCACGCAAGCTCTTGCTGCTGATTTGTGCCCCATTTTGGTTATTACGAGCAAAGTCATTCAGTTTTTTCCCAACAAAGGCGACAGGCATGGCATAAATCTCTTTTTTGTTCCGATATGAGACAAGGTAGTCAAGAAAGAGTTTCCTATTACCAAACCTATCCTTCAAAAGAGCTAATTGTTCAGTAGAGAGAGGTTGACCAATGGCTAGTTCTGTACACATCATGGCGTTTTGAGCTATAACCATACTTTTTGTCCCCATAGCTGTTGAGGCAACATATTTATGCAACTCTTCCAAAACTACGTCTGCATTACTTTTCAAAGAGATATAATTAGGACTCGATTTTTCAAAGTCTGAAAGGAGTAGTTCTTCTTTCCTTCTATTATATTCACTGCTGAGCTCCGTAAACTTATCTGTATAAGCGACTAACTCTTCCGTAAAAACCGAACCCTTAATTTCCGTCTTCTTATTATTCGTGTAATCAATGGTTATGGTGGGGGTCTCCCTATCTAACAGAATAAGACGATTGTACTTTGTACCTGACTTGCTAAAACGCATAAGATATGGAGTCTCTCCTTCTTGCATACCACCTCGTAACTTAACAGTCATATTGCCCTCCACAAAAGCAGAATCCGTCAATTCATATTCACCTTGCTCATTCACTTTTTGAAGCCGTACCACTTGTTTCGGGGAGCCTTTCACAATCAAAGTCACAACTGGCGTATTGCTTTTAAATAAACAAGCAAAGCAAAATATTATTATCAGACTTAAATTCTTATAAAGAAGCATATTGTTAGATTTTTATTAAAAACATACTATTCTCCCAAGAGTTCTATTATCCTCTTGGGAGAATTCACTTGTCTTATTACTTAAAAATGAACGTCATTAAAGCAATCACTCCCCCATGTTCCTTGAAAAGCTAATGCCAAAGCTACATTAGACTCAGCATATTACGAGGTCGTGCCACATGACCCACCTTGAATAGAACCACATGGCCCTGATACAGTACAAGTAAAATACCTTTCCCCACTTGGACATGCTGGCTCAATACTTCCACCTCTAATCGAATTCAATTCGTTTCTAGATAATAAATTCATATTTACGTCTGCTTTTGTAGATCAAAAAGCAGCAAAAACTTTTAATTTTACATTTGGATAGTATTTGCTTAACGCTTTGGTGGGCAGAGCTCTGTTTCATTCTCTAAATGAAGATTTTATTGAGCAGTCATCATTATACAAGAAAATACTTGGGATGTTAGTATTATTATAATTATCATTATTGCTATTATTACTGCCTTTAATCTCACTAATTACCATGATTAGCACCTATGCTAGCAGGAGGCGCTTGTATAGGTGGTGGGGACTGAATGTTTGGTTTGACCTTCTTACTGTTTGCCGTAAGCTTATCTAAAAGTCCCTCAACACGGGTAATCTGACTTGGCCTTGGAGCATTAGAATAAGCTATTTTATGCTGTCTGTCAAAGATGAGATATCTAGGGATACTAGTTACTTGCAGGGTCTCCTCTAAAATCTTTCTAGTTTCCTCTGTTGCTATGAAGCTATAATTATTTTGCTGTTTATATAAGTTAACATCCTTTACCCATTTATTGGCATCTCTGTCAATAGATAAGTACACCAAAGCAACATCATTTTTATGCAACAAATTATATAACTGCTCGCTGTATTTGAATTCTGCTTTACAAGGAGCACACCAGGAAGCCCATAAATCTAAATAAACTCCTTTACCTATATTAGCTTTTAGAATTTCTTTAAAAGCGACTTGTTTATTATCAACAGTTTTAAAAACGGCATTTGCTAAAGCCTCTGGAACATCTTTATATTGTGGCTTGCCAAAAAAATTATTAAACTCAATAATATCCCTTAACTCCTTATCTTCAACTATAGATAAGGCTTGTTCATATAGCTTCTCAAATCGATCATCAAACTTCATGTTAGACATGTTGGCGTAGTAAACAATTAGATCTCGAAGTTGATTATCTCGCATTTTACCTTTAAAATACTGTAAAGTAGTGGTATAGATATCTAAGAAATGCTCATAAGAAAAGGGTTTCAAATCAGGGTTACCCAAAATAAAGTAGTGGTAATTCCATAGACAAGAAGCGTAAGCACTGAAACCTAATAGTTGTTCATCATGAAAGTTCATGTGCAAATATTCTTTGTAATACTCCTTGCGGATGGCATTTCTATTTATTCTTCTATCTCTGAACGGCTGTGCCAAATCGGCAACGTATTCATAATAATTTTTATCTGTTAGAAACTTGTAATATGTTTCACTTATAGGATACTTCTTTGCCAGTTTACTTATAAATTTTATTTGATTCTGGCAGTACCTAAACCTTTCTGCTTTATATTCCATTAAATCATTATAATCCTGATGATGTGGCATCTTCTGATCCGTCTCTTTCTCTAGAATAAAGGAAAACATATAGTTACTACTGTTTTTACCCTTGACTGCTTTTACTTCTCTAACTTTATGGCTGCTCCAATCCACATCAAGGTTTAAAAGAACTGAGTCTCCTGGTTGAACAAAGAAAAAGTGCTCTAATATTCTAACATGAGTCGGTTGCTTCAAATCAAATTCTAAATACCCTTCTCCCCCTTTTATTACACAGGAATCAAGAAACTCTACCCGTTGCAAATGAAAGTTAAGCCAATCTGCCCCCATGAGCACAGGCGCATCATTGTTATTGGCTATTATTTTTATTTTTACGTTTTGAGCAACTACCGAATTGGTAATTAGCATTAGAGCCATTAGCAGAATCGAGGAAAAAATCTTCATATCTAGAAAGTTAATTAGAGATAAAAGTGGCTGTTTAAAAATTAGAAACAGCCACTCCATTTATTTTTATTTGACTTTAATTAGCAAAGAGTTCCAGTTGAGCAGTCATAGCTACGGCAATGTTGACCTGGTGCAGGCTCATGTCCTGCAGTACTACAAGACCCGGCACCATAGTGTTGCAATTTGCCATTATTGTCGTAGAACGCATGACACCCACAAGACCCTCCACCAGGCTCCAAGGTATCTGTATCCCCTGGGCCACCCCCTGCTATCATCTTCAATTCATTTTTAGTCAAAAGATTCATAATGTTGTCTGCTTTTGTAGATCAAAAAGCAGCAAAAAATTTCAATTTTACATTTGGTTAGTTTTTGCTTACCGCTTTGGTGGGCAAGGACCTGGTTCAGCTGCCCCTGGGGCGGCTGTTCTACCTAAGCAGCTTACCCAGCTCCTTCTCCAGCAGGTCCGGCTCGCTGGGGCGGGGGGCGTTGGCGTTCACGATCCTGCCTGCCTTGTCAATGAGGAGGTAGCGGGGGATGGCCTGCAGCCGCAGCCCCCGGGCGAAGGGGGAGCTGAACTCCTGCAGCAGCAGGAAGCTGTTGGCCGTCTGCAGCGCCTTGGGGTGCCGCTGCCGCCCCTTCTCCCAGGCCGCCCTGCTCTTGTCCACCGACAGGTACACGAACTCCACCGGCTGCCCCTTGTACTTCTCCTGCAGTTCCAGGGACTTGGGCATCTCCTCCAGGCAGGGAACGCACCAGCTGGCCCAGAAGTCCACGTACAGCACCTTTCCCCGCTTCTTGGCCATCAGCTCCTCCAGGGGGATCGTGGCGTCCTTCTGCCCCAGCAGCTGGTTCCCTGCAAAGTTCTTGTTGATGGACTCCCGGTAGGCCAGCTCCTCCTGCAGGTGACTTGTGAAGTCGGTATCTGGGTAGCGGGCGGTATACGCTAAAAGCTGCTCTTTATAGTTGGCCAATTTTTGATTGCCTGGATTTTTAAGGAGCAGGTACTGCACAGGCTCTATCAGGGAACTGTCAAAGAAGCTTTTTGCTAGAGTTAGGTTGGTTTCGAATTCTTTAGCTGAGGCCCACTCTGCGTCCTTGCGCTTAATAGCAGAGGCAGTGATAAAACCCAAATTCAAAGAGGAGGCGGCAACAAACCTGAAGCGAGGAAAATAATAAGAGAACCGGTTCTGACTTTGCAGGTACTTGGCCAATTGGTCATAATAGGATTTCAATTCTCCCTCTGGCCCTCCCATACTGGAAACCACCCGAAATTTTTCGAACATATCATGGTGAAGCAGGAACTGCCTAGCTATGCTTTGCACCTCAGGCCGAAGCAAGGGGTTCGCTGAGTATTCTTTAAAAAAAGTTTGTTCTTTTTTAACCCTGTCTTCCAGAATGGAATCTCTTTTTGCAAAGGACTTCTCCTGCATTATCTTATAGACCGAAGAAACCGTAAAATCCCCCTTGCCTGCTTTTACCATAGAGGTAAACAGGTTCAGTTCAGCGTCCCTAGTAGGAATGCCTGTCTCAAGCACTAGCCACCCCATACTGTCTAGTCCCACCTGTATCCTATCATTTGGAAGGACTATAAAAGGAGCACTCCCTTTGTCAGTATTATATAATACATGGAAGTTGCGGAAAGAAATCTGTAGGCTATCACCAACATTGCTTAATAAAACAAGGTTATCTAAGTAATCATGGAACTGGAGCAAAGGCTTCATTTTACCTCTTTTCTTCAGAATTAATGTAGCCGTAGTGAGGGGGGCATAACCGCTGGTTGTATCAAGCACTACAGGCAACGGGGATTGGCTTGCTTTAATCTGCCCCTGCGCATTACCGCAGCAGAAAAGACTCCAAAGAAACAGAAGCAGCGAAAGGGAAACTGAGGCAGTTTTCACCGGCTTGCTCCTATATGGGTAAAAGCACCTTCTGTTTCTGGAGTTAAAGGCTACGTCTACAGTTGTAATATCTAAACCCAGCAGCTTATTCCCGGTTACCCTATTCATTCCAGAATTACCAACAGCCATAACGTCAGGAGAGAGTTTATTGTATTTGAGCAAGTAAACAATAGGCGGGAGCGCATGCAGCGGGCTAAAGTTGAAGAAAAGGAGCAGCAGATTTTTCATAAAATTCTCTATAAATTCCCTTACTATTTGTTGCCCCCGCAGATTGTGATCTCCACTGACTTAAGAAGTGGTTCATCTAATTCTTGGCACAGGCTTTACACAGAAGCCTGGAGGGGTATTATATATAATCTTGGGGTAGGCAGTGGCCTAAATAATGTATTTACTATAGGTAATGAGAGCAGAGACAACTGTTTTATTTAATTTTCACCATTGCGGCAATACCTGATAACGTAGGTCAGATGCTTTTTAAATTCGTTAAGTATCCTCTAGATATTTATAGAACAACAAGAACAGCTGAGCTTTTTAAGCCTTTTTGCGCCATAGCACATCTATTCTTACTCTGGTAATCTGAATTTAAATTTTTTATAGATATTCTCTTGGTTCTTTGGCCAAGCTATTACTTCCCTAAGATATTGACTTTATTAACTTATTGAAAGAAAATAATCTTATTTCTAACTTATACTGGAATAATCTTCGCAAATGTAACTGTAGATAAAAGACACTACTACACTCCTCTCTTCAAGTCTATTACCATTAACAAACTATTACCTTAATAAAAGCTGTTTAAAGTTTTTATTAAGAGCTTGTTTACATTTTGATCTTGCAAGCGAATACGGGGAGCGAAAGGTTCTGGCGAAGCGTTTTTTGAGCAGCATACGCCCCGCTATGGTGCGGAAAAAAAGCAAAGCCAGGTTCTTTTGATACCCGTTTGCAGCACAAAAGACAAATTTAAACATGCCCTAAGACTATGGCGCAAGCATGCGCTTGTGCCTTTAGGATTAGTAAGTTTCTGTTTTAGGGCTGGTTTTGCGAAAGTAGCCCCAAAACGAAGCCACAAGCACACCTTGCGCCATGACGGGGTCAGCCACAATTCATAACCATAGAAAAAGGAAAAAACGCGAAACAGGCCCCTAAAATAATTCCCGCTAAACCAAGCTGATAATTCTAAAGAAAACTGGCACCACAGGGCGCTTCTAAGTTTCAACCTTGCCCTGTTGCCTCTTTTCCGCAAATGAACAAAAGCTAGAATATGCCCAACTCCCTCCTTCCCCCTAACACTCCTTCTTCCAAACAACAACCCAAATCACCCCCAACTGCGTAAACAGCGGCAAACGCGCCTGCATCTTCTACGTTGGCTCACCAAGCGGCTGTTTTTGGCCTACTTTTCCAAAAACAGCCCTAAAACAGAAGAAGAGGCTAATCAGCATCTTACTATATGAAACAACTCTTACCCCGCTGGGTAACCTTACTTTTGATAGGAGCTTGTTCGCTCGCAGCAACAGCAGAAAGCTGGGCACAGCTACCTTCTCTGCCAGCCAGCTCCCCTTCCCACACAGTACTTTTGGCAGGCCGCTGGTCGCCGGGGCAATCTGCCGCCGCCCCCTTGCCGCTGCTGCAGGCGCAGCTAAAGCAGGCCGGCGAGAAAAGCTCCCTGGTGTTTATAGGCAACCCGTTTCAACCCGCTACCCTGCCCGGCATTGCCGCGTCTGACCGCAAAACCCAGGAGGCGCAGCTCCAGCAGCAGTTGGCGTACCTGCAGGGGTACAAAGGCCAGATCATTCTCATGCCCGGCGAGCATGACGCCAAAGGCCGGGTGGTACAGGAAGTCAGAAACCAGGAACGGTTTATTGCCCAGTACCTGCAGAATGAGAAGCTTATCTTGCCAGAGAACCACTGCCCCGGCCCCGCTGAGGTAGCCGTCAATGAGGATGTGCACCTCATTCTCATGGACACGCAGTGGCTCATTCCTAACCGCCGCATAGATGAAGAAGAAGAGCAGCGGGGCTGCCCCACTACCGGCGGCACGGCCACCCTGGCCGCCCTGGATGACATTTTGCGCAGCAACGAAGACAAGAACCTGTTAATGGTCATGAGCGTCTCCCCAAAGATGAAAGGGTATGAGCACCGCCTCATGCACCGGCAGCTGGCGCACATGTATACCCAGCACCCCGGCCTGGTGCATGCAGAAGGCAACTCCCCCGCCCTGCAACACCTCACCAGAGACAGCATCCACTTCATTGGGGCCGGCTTGAGGGCCTCCAATGTAAAACCCATCAAAGACGCCACTACCGCGTTTTCCCAGAACTTGCCCGGCTTCGCCAAGGTGCTGTATTACGCCAACGGCGAGGCGTGGCTGGAGATCTGGAGCGCACCAGATGTGAACAGCACTACCGGCCAGGTGGTACACCGCGCATTGCTTTCGCGCAAGCCTACCCTCAGGCAGGTAGAAGAGAACATCAAGCGCATGAACCTGAGCTTCGCCGGCAAAAAGGCGGCGCTTCCCGCCAGCCAGGTGTATGAGGCCAGCGGTTTTCACCAGTGGCTCATGGGCCAAAACTACCGCCCAGAGTGGAAACAGCCGGTCTCCCTGCCCGTCTTTGACATTGGCACCATGCACGGCGGCCTCAAGGTGGTGCAGCGCGGCGGCGGTTTCCAGACCGTGTCTCTGCGGCTGGAAGACAGCACCGGCCGCCAGTACGTGCTGCGCTCTGTTGAGAAATACCCAGACGCGGCCCTGCCCCGCATTCTGCGCGAAACCATTGCCGCCGACGTGGTGAAAGACCAGATCTCAGCGTCTCACCCGTACGGCGCACTGGTGGCCGCTCCGCTGGCCAACGCGGTGGGTGTGTACCATACCAACCCCCAATACTTCATCATTCCAGATGACCCGCGCTTTGGGCGCTACCTCAAGGGCTTCGCCAATACCATAGGGTTGTTTGAGGAACGGCCAGATGAAGACATGTCTGACATGGCCAGCATGGGGAACTCTAAGAATGTGGTGGGCACAGACAAAGTACTGGAAAACACCCGTGAAGACCAGAATGACGAAGTAGATCAGTTAAGTGTGCTGCGCGCCCGCCTGCTGGACTTCTTCATTGCCGACTGGGACCGCCATGATGACCAGTGGCGCTGGGCCGAATTCAAAAAAGAAGGCAAGGGCAAGATCTACAAACCCGTTCCGCGGGACCGCGACCAGGCATTCTTCGTAAACCAGGGCGTCATTCCTAACATTGCCAGCCGGCGGTGGTTGCTGCCCAAAGTGCAGGGGTTTGATGAGAGCCTGC
Organism: Rufibacter ruber; assembly: GCF_014138425.1. Classification (NCBI taxonomy): domain Bacteria; kingdom Pseudomonadati; phylum Bacteroidota; class Cytophagia; order Cytophagales; family Hymenobacteraceae; genus Rufibacter; species Rufibacter ruber. The sequence goes on along the minus strand of NZ_JACJIQ010000008.1, from coordinate 81,623 downwards.
GTGATATCAAAGGCTTTAACTTCAACAACCGCTATTTTGACCGCTATTTCCTCACGGAGCCTGACCGCGCCCAATGGCTGGCCATGGCAGACTCGGTACGCAGCAGCCTCACAGATGAAGCCATAGAGCAGGCCGTGCGCCAGCTTCCGCCAGAGATATACCAGAAGTCTGGCAAGCAACTGGAGGAGACCCTGAAAGCCCGCCGTGCGTACCTTAAGCGGGATGCCGAAGACTACTATGAGTTCCTGGCCCAGAAAGTAGACGTGGTGGGCACAGATGAGAAAGACTATTTTGAAGTTGAGCGGCAAGCCGATGGCGCCACCCTGGTTTCCATCTACAAACAACAACCGTTCACGCCAGAGAACCAGATCTACCAGCGCCGTTTCATTTCACCAGACACCAGGGAGATACGGCTGTACGGGCTGGGCGGTGATGACGTCATGCACGTAACCGGCAAAGCCGAAGACGGTATCAGGCTCCGGCTCATTGGCGGTGAGGGTCAAGATGAAATAACTGACTCTTCTTTTGTAGACGGCCTGCGCCGGCTGACCTACGTGTATGATCAACGCAACGGGGCCAAGCTGCAACTGGGCCCAGAGGCCAGAGACTACACCCGCCTTCGGCCCACGGCCAAGTATGACCGCCAGAGCTTCCGGTACAATTATCTGGGCCCCCTGGGCTCGTTTGAGTTCAACCGTGATGACGGCTTTCTGCTGGGGGCAGGTGCTTTGCTCAAAACCCAGTCGTTCCAGAAGGAGCCGTACGGCATGATGCACCGGCTGGTGGGCAGCTACGCTTTTGCCACCAACTCGTTCCTGATTGACTACGCCGCCCACTTTACCCGCGTACGGCTGGGGCTGGACGTGAAGGTGAACGTGAACTGGAAGAGCCCCGGCTTCTCAGACAATTTCTTCGGGCTGAGCAATGAGAGCTTGTACAACCCAGACATTGACATTGACTACTACCGCTACCGCTCCACCCAATTCTACGCCAACCTGCTGGTAGGCCGAAAACTGGGCGAGTATGAGACGCTGTTTGTGGGGCCGGCCTTCCAGACGGTGAACGTAGAGCGCACGCCGGGCCGCTTCCTGCCAACCCAGCTGGAAACGTCAGACCGGTTGGCCGGCTACTATCAAGAGAAGGCCTATGCGGGGGTACGGCTGGAATATGTGCTGGACTCCAGAAACTCTGTGGCCCTGCCTGACCGCGGCATGTTCTGGAGCGTAGCCGGTGAGGCCATGAGGGGAACCAGCCAGACCGCCAGAGATGTGGCACGCGTGCACTCGCAACTGTCACTCTACAAGACGGTACGCATTCCGTTCAAGCTCACGCTGGCCACCCGCTTTGGCGGCGGCCACACCTTTGGCGACAACTTTGAGTTCTTCCAGGCCCAAACCCTGGACGGACTGGCCAATCTGCGGGGCTTCAGAAGAACCCGTTTCAGTGGCCAGAGCAGCTTTTACAACAACACAGAGGCGCGTCTGCGGCTGTTCAGCTTTACCACCTATCTGTTTCCCGCCTCTATTGGCATCTTCGGGTTCCATGATGTGGGCCGGGTGTGGGTAGACGGGGAGAACTCGAACAAGTGGCACAGGGGCTACGGCGGGGGCGTCTGGCTGTCGCCGCTGAACCAGGTGGTGATCTCTGTGGGCTACACCGCGTCTGATGAAGACCAAATGCCGTTGATCAAAGCAGGTTTCTTCTTCTAACGGTTACCCTTAAAAACAGGAGTGGCTGGTGCAATGCACCAGCCACTCCTGTTTTGGGGCTGTTTTTCTGAAAACAGGCCCAAAACGGCATCCTCCTTTTTTTATGGGTGATGGCCCCTAAAAGAAAGCAAAGGAGAAGGCAGACATTTCTTTAGGGGAAAGCAGCCCACACGCGGCAAAACATTCCCTGGCATCTGCCAGCTCCTGAGGCATTCTGCCTTTCTGACTGACCATAGAAGGCGGCCCCTGCAAAGATGGCCATTAAAAACAGAAGGGCTAGCCGCACGGCTAGCCCTTCTGTTTTTGACCTGTTTTTCTGAAAACAGCCTGAAAACGCTAATTCAGAAAAATAGAGAACAGTTCAAACCGGTTGGAGGAGAAGCTCCAGTGAGACGGCGACGGGTGAATCTCCTCGCCTTCCTCATCAATGATGGTCACCGCCATTCCCTCTTCCTGGTTCAGGGGCTCTGTGAAATGCTTTACGGTGTACACATGACCTTCCTCAATCCATTCTTCTGGCTCAAAACCGGGCAGGGAAGCATCAATACATTTGGCATAGACTGCCATATAGCTGGGTGGATAGATCAAATTTACCATATCTTCTTAACTGTAATCTGGTGAGAAAAATTCCGGTGGCCGTACATACTCCTGTTCTTCCTTTTACACAAAAACCTCGCCAAGATTCATGGCAGCCCACCCCCTTGATTTCATGACTAGTATAAGCATTGTATTTGAGCTTTGCAACCCCTGGCCAGAATTTAACCTGCCCCAACAGCACCCTCTTGCCTTTTTACTCGTACACCAAAGAGCCAGAATGACTGGCTTATTCAATGTTGTTACACCTAAATAAATACCAGATCATGGAAAAGGATAAGCAAGACCCAGACAATAAATATGATGAGAAAGACAAGTTGCCTAACGGGAAATACTCTGCGGGTGACTTGAAGCAAACTCCAGAAGAGCCCGGCGCCAATGCCAAAGACCAGGCCAGCTTTCAGCAGGGCGGTCAGCAGCCCGGCAACAGCCAAGGCGGCCAGGGGGGCAAAACCACAGACGGTGACAAAAACTCACGCCATGATGACGGTGATGAGATGAGTGTGTTTGGCCGCATGGATAGCTAATCTGTGACCAGCGTATGCAAGAGCACCTATCATCTGTTCTAAAACAAAAGCAGGAATCCTGTTTTATGGTAGCGCCCGGCGTCATGGGCATGGAGATTGTCTTTGTGAACCTGTTCTTTGTGGAGAACCCAGATAACTCCTGGGTCTTGATTGACGCCGGCCTGTACGGCTCTGCCGATAAAATCAGAAGGGCCGCCGAAGAAAAGTTCGGGAAGAACAATCCGCCTAAGGCCATACTACTCACGCACGGGCATTTTGACCACGTGGGCGCCCTCCAGACCTTGGCCGACTACTGGCAAGTGCCGGTGTTTGCCCACCGTCTGGAGTTCCCGTACCTGACAGGCATCTCCAACTATCCGCCGCCAGACTCCAGTGTGGGTGGCGGCGGCATGGCCTACCTTTCCTTCATGTACCCCAAAAAGCCCATCACGTTCAGAGGAAGACTGGAATTGTTGCCCTCAGACGGCTCAGTCCCTTTTCTACCTGAATGGCGGTGGCTGGAAACGCCCGGCCATGCCCCGGGGCACGTATCTTTCTTCAGGGAGCATGACCGCGTGCTGATTGCCGGAGACGCCTTCGTGACCCGTAAGCCAGAATCGGCGCTGGCGGTGCTGACCCAAAAGCAGGAAGTCTGCGGCCCGCCCGCTTACTTCACCCCAGACTGGATAGCCGCGCGGCATTCAGTCCAGAAATTGGCTAATCTGCAGCCAGAGGTGGCCGCTTCAGGGCACGGGCTGCCCATGCGCGGCGAGGCTCTGCACAAGGGCTTAGACGAACTGGCGCGGTTGTTTGACCAGCTGGCGGTTCCGCACCAGGGGCGCTATGTAAAGCAGCCGGCCATTACAGACAAGACGGGCGTTGTACAACTGCCGCCCAACGTGAGCAACACCGTTCCCAAGGTATTGGCGACAGCGGGCCTGGTGGCATTAGCCGGCTTGGCCACGTACGCCTTCACCAAGAAACGGAAATCCCCTACCCATTCACGCATTAAAAAAACGTGGCCCGGCTACGCCAGCAGGCCTGGTTATGCGCATTCGCCGCAGGCAGAGGAGACAAACTCTTCTGTAAGGGCGCATGACCCCAACAGTACTACCAACAATTACCCGTGAGCGGGTTCTCTTATAAAAGCGGAAGGCAGGCCATGATGGCCTGCCTTCCGCTTTTAAGGGCTTTCTGTTTTGGGCCTGTTTTTGGGAAAACAGCCCCAAAACAGAAAATTATCAGAAGCCTATGGCTTTCCGCTTTAAGGCGGCAAACTCCTCTTGGGTGATGGTGCCTTCATTGAGCATCTGGCGCAAACGCTCAATGGCGGCAATGTCTTCCTGCACAGGGTTTGCCCCTAAACCGCCGCTTTGCATCCGGTTCTGGTAGAAACGGTCCTCGTTGAAATGGTCCTGCCCATAGAACTCGTCTGTGGGCTCAGCCGAAGACGGTGCCGTATAGGTTTCCTGCGGCTGGGTAATGGCGTGCATGACCCGGTACTCATAGTCAGAATCTACCACGCCGCCTCTGTAAAACGGGAACTGCCCCAACGCACTCTCTGTGAGGCTGGGCGCAAACACCTGGTCACTGTCAGCGTCCAGGTGGGCGGCGCCAATGGGCAGAATAATGTGCCGCAGGTCAGTGTCTGGCAGCAGCAGGTGCTTGTCAACGTCAATGTCCAGGTAGCGCACTTTCATGAGGTCGCGGTCTACAATGAGGTCATCTACCACGCCAATACGTTTGCCGTTTGCGCCAATCACTTCCCAGCCGCGCACGTCCAGGTTCTGTTTGGCTACTTTGAAGTCTGTTAAATCATGTAAGGGAGCCAGCCGTGCCGCTCCGGTGTTTCTATGCGTTGCCATGTATGGTGCGTTTAGTGAAGGAAAGGGTTATAAGGTGAGGAAAGTAGGCACCAGCGGCAAGATCATTCCGCTGGTGGGGGCGCCGGTCATTTCAGCGTCACCGCCCTGCGCGTTCTGAAACACATACACGTACAGCAGCCAGCCTATCAGGATGAGGGCCAGCACCACTATAATCCACGCCCACCCCGAGCGTTTTTTGGGTTCAACATTAATTTCAGCCATAGTTTTATTTTGGTTAGGTCAAGGCCAAGGGCCAATGTTGTTAGTACGCAGCTACAAATGAGAGGTTTATACAGAAGAAGGCCGGCACCGGGAAATAAGGAGGTCTCTGTTTTGGAGCTACTTTCTGAAAAACAGCCCGAAAACAGAAACCGCTGACAGGCTCTTCTGCGCAGACAAGACGCCTGCGGGGCCATTAGACGCTACAGGGCCTGGCAGTGGTTCTGAGTCACGATGAGATTGGGGCTTAGTTTGGGAAAGCAACTTAGAATCGTGTAAACCTCCCCTTATCCCTCCCGGGAGGGGAGTTAGCTGGCCTGCGCGGGGCAAGTGGCGGGTGACCGTGCATCTGCAATGCATGTCCTCGGCTGTCCGGGATTTGCCATTCTGGACCTACTACCTCCGGATTTGCAATCCGCGGCCCCTGCAGATTAAACGTGCCGCCGCGGGGATTGCAAATCCCCGAGTACCAGCTTCCGGATTGCAAATCCGGAAGAGCGCGATGCTAGGCAGGGCTCAACGATATGTGCCGACATGGGGATTGATCTGGCATGCGTGTCCTCCTGTGTAAACATCCCCCTTCGCCCCCTTCAAAGGGGGAGTATCAAATATGCGTGGGAGACAAGGCGGTGCCTGGTCTCTACCATTCTCCGAAACGCCTGAACCAGACCAACTGGCAAGCAACAATGATCAATCAACCCTTCTGCTCTGACTGATGTGCGCAGCACGGGCTCATCTCAGGCTAGCGGATCAGCAGCGGTTACCTACTGAAACAGAGAGAGCAAGTAAGGAAGTAGCAGGAGAGGAACCCAAACCAGTCCTGGGGGTGAGCGCCTCTGTTAATACGGTGCCGCTCCGGCGGCAAGGCCGGAGGGCCTAGTTTTAACAGCAGTGCTCACCGCCAGGACGGGGCCCCGCGGCCGTGAGCGCTTACCGGAAAAGATGAAACAACACAGTGGGTGAGGCACCGGAGCAAACGCCAAAGCCAGGTAAACAGCAGACCACGTATTCCTAAAATAACGACACTGCAGCAAGCGGCACAGCCAGGGGAACAGCAGACTACGCATTCCTGCCGCAGCCAAGGGAAACAGCAGACTACACATTGCCACTGCAACCACAGGGTCTTTGAAAAAAGTCTATCACTTAGGCACTACTACATCCAACCGCCACCGCCAGGGGGAAACAGCGAACTATGCATTACCCCTTCAGCAGCAATGAATCCCTTCCAGGCTATTTCTCTAAACCCGGTATCTGGGGGAACTGGATAAACTCCCCTTCTGGGGAAAACAACATACTCATAGGTTCCTGCGGGTCCCGGAGAATGTCTTGGGCGGTGATGCCCCAGCGGGCCCAGTACATGGCCAACATTTTGGCATAGGCGCTGCTGTCCCAGGGGTTGAAGATCACATTGGTGATGTCATCAATGAGGGAGTCCATGACCACGTGGTCATCTGTAGGTTTTACGGGGCGCAGCAGGTAATCTGGGATCACGTTGAACAGATAGCCGGAGTAAAACACGCGGGCGCTGAACTCGGCGGCTTGAATGGGCTGGAGCACCCGGGGCTCAATTTCAGCCCAGACGCGGTGCATAGACTGCTGAATGATGCCGTTGTCCAGCAGGCAGCAGATGATCAGGGCGTTGTCCAGGCGCAGGCTGAACATCATGGTAGAGAGTTCATCACGGTACTCAAAGCGGGAGGGCTCTGCGCTGGCGTCTACCTCCACAATAAACAGCGAACAGGGAATAAAGTCAGCAAACTGCATGGGCACCCGCAGCGACTGCAGCACACGGTAGAACGCCTGAAACTTCATCAGCATTTTGGGTTGCTCGCTCACCGCGTATTCTGGCTTGATGAGCGGGTCCTGCTCTTTGATGAGCTCAGTGATGAGCGTACCGTAGAACATCTTGCCCAGCCACTGGAACAGCAGTTGCTCATCCAGCTCCCGGAGAGCAGCCACGCCCCCTTTCACCGCCTGCCGCATCTTCTCTTCCAGCGGTGCCAGATGGTGGGCCTGGCAGTGAGGGCAGCAGGGAATCTTGAGGTCCTGGTGCGCTACCACGCTCTGGTCCAGCAGCCTGAGCGGCAGCTCCCCAAACCCGTACTCCTCCATGAGCCACGCCGGAAAGACAGGCGTCTGGTGGTCTAAAGAGATGCCGGTGCCGCACAGAAAACAGATACGGTTGCCAAAGCGCATGCCCTCAAAGGGATCAAACAGGGTAAGGTTTTGCTGCTGCATAAAAAAAGGAAGCATGTTGCGAGCCGCAAAGATACAACGCAAATACGGGCACGCATACCAGGTGGCTCTTACCTCCGTTATACCACAAATATTAATTCGGCATAATACTTGCAATTGCCACGCAATACTAAACGTTTAAAACTATGAGAACCGTACTTTCCCTTGCCTTAGCCGCCTTTCTTTCCTTCTTCTCTTTCACCGGCCATGCCCAGTCCGGCCAGTTGCCCCCTCTGGTGAGTGTCTCTGGCGTGGGTGAGGTGAAGGTGCAGCCAGACCAGGTCCAGTTTGTGGCTGGTGTAGAAGTACGCGAGCAAACCTTAGAAGACGCCCGCCGCAATGCAGACCAGCGCACCACCGCCATCATCAGCGCCCTCAAAAAGAGCGGCGTTGAGGAAAAGCACATCCAGACCGCCTACCTCTCCATACAGCCCATGTACACCGGCGAGTATGGACAGACCAAACCGCAGTTCTACCTGGCCACCCGCTCCATCTCAGTGACGCTGAACAAACTGAACAAGTATGATGACGTGATGTCTGCGCTTTACAAAGCCGGGGCCAACCAGGTACACGGCATCAGCTACCAGAGCAGCAACCTGAAGAAACACCAGGAGGAGGCCCGCCGGAAAGCAGTGCAGGAGGCCAAACAGAAAGCCACCATGCTGGCTTCTGAGTTAGGGGCCAAAGTAGGCCGCGTGTACCAGATCAACGAAGGCGGCGCCAGCGCCCCAGGCCCCATCCTGTATGGCAAGATGGCCCTGCAGGAAAGAGCCATGGATGCCGGTGGCAGCACCATTGCCGCAGGCGAGATGACCATCACCTCACAGGTAGAGGTAAGCTTTGTGCTGGAGTAAGCTTCTGCGCCAGCGCAAACTCTGGCGTTCACGAAGGGCCCTGTGGTTGCGTTTTCAGGCTGTTTTTCAGAAATTAGGCCAAAAACGCAGCCACAGGGTTTCTTTATACCCTTTGCTGCACACCAGCCCATGCGCTACAGAGAAGCCCTCTTATCAGATATTCCGGGAATACAGCGGGTACGGCACGCGGTGAAGGAGAACATCTTGTCTGACCCCGCCCTGGTCACTGATCATGACTGCGCAGAGTATCTTACAAAACGCGGCAAAGGCTGGGTGTGCCTGGTAAACGGGACAGTGGTGGGCTTTTCTATTGCAGACCTGCAAGGGCACAACATCTGGGCTCTGTTTGTAGACCCTGACTTTGAGAAGAAGGGCGTAGGCCGAAAACTGCACGCCCTCATGCTGGACTGGTACTTTTCCCAAACCCGGCAAACGGTGTGGCTCAGCACTGACCCGGCCTCCAGAGCGCGCGGATTCTACCAGGCAGCCGGCTGGAAGGAAGCGGGCCGGTATGGCAAGGGCGAAGTCAAACTTGAAATGGAATACTCTACCTGGCAGCAGAAGCAGGCCCCAGGCAGGGAAACACCTGTTTCTGACCTCTTTTCTCGAAAACAGCCCTAAAACGGCAACGCAGAGCCACGGTTACACGTCAAGCAAATGTCCTCTTTTTTGGATACCTTTGAAACGTATGAAGGAACCTGCATTTGTCCTGGAAGGCAAACCCGTACATGTGGTACAGACCGCCGACGCGCTGCAAGCCGCCGCCGCCCACTTAGGCCAACAGCCTGAACTTGCCTTAGACCTTGAATTTGATCAACATCACTATACCTACGGCTTCACCCTCTGCCTGATCCAGATCTCAGACGGGAAGACTACCTTTTTGATTGACCCGTTTCCGCTGGAAGACCTGCAGCCCCTGTGGAACGTGCTGGAGAACCCGGCCATCACTAAGATTTTTCACCACGCCAATAATGACCTCATGCTGCTGAGCATGCTGGGCTGCCAGGTCAGGAATCTGGTAGACACGGCCGTGGCCGCCAAAATCCTGAATTACTCCAAAGCCGCCCTGGGCACCCTGCTGGAAGAGGAACTGGGCCTCAAGCTGGACAAGTCCCAGCAGATGAGCAACTGGAACCAGCGGCCGCTTTCCAGAAAGCAGCTGGAATATGCCGCCCTGGACGTGCTGTACCTGCATGAGCTGAAAACCGCCATGGTAGGCAAGATCAAAGAACTGGACCGCATGGCGTGGCTGGAGGAAGAGGACAAACTTCTGGAGAGCATCATCTATACAGAGCAGGAAGACCCGCACCTGAAAATTAAGTTTCCGCAGCGGCTCACCCTGTTCCAGCAGTTTATTCTTAAACCCATTTATGCCTTCAGGGACGAGGTGGCGCAGAAATGGAATCTGCCCGCCGGCCAGGTCATTAACACCAACGCGCTCCTGCAGCTGCTCAACAACCCTGAGCAGAGTATCAATGAGTGGCTGTACCATACCAAGGGCGTGCACGGCCGCCTGCAGCAAGACCGGTATGAGGGCCCGTTGCAACGTATTGTCAACGGCGCTGTGCAGGAAGCCAACAAACGCAAAATCCCGCACAGGCTGCCCCCTAACCCGTTCCCGCCTCGCCTGAAGACCCCAGAGACCGAGGCCCGTAAAGAACTTCTGTGTACGGTTCAGAAAACATTGATAGAGCGGTACGGCGCATATGCCACCCCTATGCTCTTAGACCAAAGCACCATCACCCAGTATAGCCAGACCGGCGAGCTGGTCATGCACAAGAAGTACGCGCGGGAGATTGTGCTGGCCACGGCCCGGGAAATGAAGATCAATCTGTAACCAGTAGAGGAACCCTGCCCGCCAGGCAGCCTCCCCCACAGAAACTTATCACCGTTAGCGCTTGTTTTACCAGCCGGGATCTAGAAAGATTCTAAGAGCTACAGCTTGATTACATTTTGATTTTGCAGGCGAAAAGGGGGAGCAAAAGGTTCTTCTATCCCGTCTTTAGAACAGCATGGCAGCGCAATGCCAGGTTCTTTAGAGGCCCGTTTGCAGTGCATAAGAGAAATATAAACAAGCTCTAAGAGAGAAGTACCGTTTGACAACAACAAGCCTTTGCTTTACCAATGCCTAAAAAAAGTCTAGAATTTGGCCTGTACCCTTGGTTTCCGGGGTATGGCTACGCAACTATACACCCTGCCAACCGCCGTGAGTTTGAGTGGCTGGAACCCCATAACAAAGTGTTTGAGAAAATTGGGGAGATAAACGGCTGGCTCCAGCTGCGCTACGCAGATGAGGAGTTTAAAGTACGCCCAGACCTCTTCTCCCCTGTCAAAGCGTTGCCCTTTACCTTTGGCGAGTGGGTTAAACCGGCTCACCAGGCCGCTGGCCCCGTGGCCGAAATCATGGACATTTTCTGGAATACGTCAGAAGATGCACCTTATTTTGGATTGCGGATTGGCAAACAGCGCCTGGAGGGGGTTTACCGGCAAGAGCAGCTAAGGCCAGCGTAGCAAATGAATCATCACCGCCATGACCAGTTTGGGCCTGTTTTCAGAAAAACAGGCCATAAACAGGGTAAGCAGCTGTAAAATTTGCCGTTTGTGCTCCACAACCGGCCATAGCCAAAACCAGCCTTCCCGCTTTTCCCGCCTCCGGTGCGGGGCTATGGGGCTCTGACACGGCTATAGAAGCACCTTGCGCTGACTCTCTTTGCTGACAAACCCAAACAGTGAACCTGTTCAGCGTTTTCCCTTTCTGTATCAGGAAGGTTTTATAAAGCACAAGCGGCTCCTGTGTTGCCGTTTCTGGGCTGTTTTTCAGAAAACAGCCCAGAAACAGGGAGCTGGTCCACCTCCAGACTCTAGCGGCTACCTACACCTTGTATCAAACACAAATCTCTACACAGCTCTGTCCTTCAATATGCTCAAAGAGATGAATCTCCACCCCCTCTTTCGGCTTTGCCGATAAAGCCTGTTCAGGTAGTAGTGCTTCTACGTACCTTGGTTGGCAGGCGGGAAATGGGAGCGAAAGGATCTGGCGAGGCTTTTTTTGAGGAGCCAAGCAGTGCTACTGTGTAAGGGAATGGCAAAGGTTCTTTTATATTGTGTGCAGCGCTAAAGACAGCAGCCAATATGCTCTAAAAATAAATGCCCGACCAGGTGGCCGGGCATTTACAAACACAACTAAAGAGCATTCTTAATTTTATCCATCAGGCCACCGGCGGCACCGGTCATCTGCTCAGTCTGGGCGTGGCCTTCCGGGGCAGGTGGCGGCAAGATTGGAATATCCCCCATTGGTTCTCCAGGCACCATAGAGAAGGTTCCTTTTCCGTCTATTGACGGCCCTTCTGCCCAGCGGCCATAGGCTTCCTGGTCTTTGAAGATGTTGGTGGTCACAAACGAGTAGTTGAACTGCTGGTTCTCTTCAGCTTGCGGGAAGCTATTAGGGATGGGGTGGTTATTGGTTGCACCGCCCAGTTCTTCCAGCACAGCCAGCCACTGGTTCTGGTGCATGGTGTCACGGGCAATCAGGAACGCCAGCATGTCTTTCATGCCATGGTCATCTGTGGCTTCCCACAGGCGGGTAGCCAGTACCCGGCCGGTAGACTCAGCCATCACGTTGGCGTGCATGTCTGCGGCAATGTTACCGCTGCCCACTACCCAGGAACCGTTGAACGGAACCCCGTTTGAGTCTGTTGCCATGGCGGCCAGCCCTGATGACAGGAAGTGGCGCGGGTCCATGCCTCCCATCACGGCACCTACCACTGGGTTAGAACCTACTATTTCATCTTTCAGGGAGTTAGTAGCGCCTTCCAGGTTGAGGGCTACCGCGGTGGCAAGCATCTCAATGTGACCTATTTCCTCCGTACCGGTTTCTAACAGCATGTTTTTATATTTGACAGGGCCTCTGCTTCCCCAGGCCTGGAACAGGTACTGTAAGCAAACCCGTATCTCCCCCTCAATACCGCCAATAGCTTGTTGTAACATTTTGGCAAAGGCCGGGTTTGGTTTATCTACCCGCACTTTGTACTGTAATCTCCGATCGTGATAGAACATAGTTTTATTTTTATGGTTTAACATGTGGTCAACCCAATTCTATACGGCCTTATCAGTTAAAAATATTTATGTTTTTTTTCTGTTAAACACAAATTATATCCCTATAGTCAATTATATAAATTATTACATATTACTGAAGTCCAAATAGTTAACAGGAAATACTTATAGAGAAAATCTATAATAGATATTTAGAAGTGAAGCAGAAACAGTATTTATACGATACCCTTATTCGTGATAACCTTTGCCCAGGCATAGGAATAGGGACAACCCAATGAAAGTCGCTGGAAGATTCAAAACATTTTCTCAGAGGCTTTCTCTTTCTCCCGGTCTCGCTGGTGATGGCAGAAACTTTACTGTCTCCTCATGATATAGAAATACTTTAATCTTTCCGGTTTCTCTGCCGTATACTTCACCTATGACCACCAACCAGTAAGACTATGAAAAAAGTAACACATGTAGCGGCGGCGGCCTTATTGGCGCTGACTTTCGGGTTTGCCTCTTGTGAATCTAAGACCGCTCAAAACGTTGAAAACACAGCAGATGAGGTAGCAAATGATGCAGAGAATGCCTTTGATGAGGTAAAAGCCGAAGCTGATTCTATTTCTTTAGACTCTATTGAAGTGCGTGATGAACCCGTAAAAGATGGGGTTGCTGATAAGATAGAGAAGCAATAGAAGGCAGTTCTTTTTACAGGAACAAAAAAGTCTTTGAATAAAAGGGCCATGGATGTCAGCATCTTGGCCCTTTCTTTTTGCCTACACCTAGGCAAATAATTCAAATTTTTTTTGGCATAATACCAAACAATAGAAAATAACGTATCTTTGTGCTCCCCTCCTCCCCCCTTTAATGCAGTAAGTAGTAGAAGCCTGATCTGTGGAACAGCAGTACCAGTTATCCCCGTTTACCCGTATCTCCCTGTATCCTGATGCCAAAGCATTACAGGTGGAATGCGAAGGCTTTGTCTCCAGCGCCACCTACCGCAACCTCATGCTGCGAGGGCTTGAACTGATCAAGGCCTATGGCATCAACTATGTTGTCTACAACAAGAAAATCTTAGCGCCCCTTACACCAGATGACCATGACTGGCTGGCAGAAGAGATGCTGCCACAGCTGTTCACCACCTCTCTCCAGAAGGTAGCCATCATAGAAGCCCAGGGCGGCCTGGACCACCTTACCCTGCGCAATATGGTTTATGCCCCGTATCTGTCCCTCAGCTTTGAAGTCCAGTATTTTGATGAAGTCTCTGTAGCGCTGGAGTGGTTCAAACAGGAAGAAGCCTCCACCATAAATGTCACAACAGAAATGCCGGTGGAGAAATCTTCTGGTTAACCTCTGTTTCTGTTTTTGGCCTGTTTTCTGAAAAACAGGCCAAAAACAGAAACACACAACTCAGAGTGACAAAGGCCAGAGGTGTCCCTGACTTGCCCTTTGTGGCCCATGTGACACAGCCCAACCCGCTTACCCGCCTGCCTTTACGTGACTGTCACCAAACCCGGGACCTGCCTCTGCGGCACCTTTCCCTGACAGAGCGCACCTAAAACAGGTTATTACAACAGCAGTTTTAGAGATTGTTTAGTCTTTTGCGCTGCAAACGGGTATCAAAAGAACCTGGCTTCGCCTTTTTCGCTTGCAAAATCAAAATTTAAAACAAGCTCTTAGAGGGCTTAACCTTTTACCGGTTTTTTTTCGCCGCGGGCGTAGTCTTCCAGATACCGGTACCGCTCACACAGCTCCCCGTCTTGGGTGATGGTGGCTCTTTTTAAAACCCCTTCTTTGTCACCGTTCAGCAGGTGCGGGATCACCTGGTCAATCAATTGTCGGCCAAAATCACGGGAGGCGTTACGGGGCAGCTCACACGGCAGGTTGTCTACCGCCATAACGGTAAGGTTCTTTTTGGAGCTGTAAGCCGGCTCCAGCTTCTCTGACCACGGGTTGTAGTCAAAGGCAGGGTCAGCAATGGTAGACACCCGTTTGGTGCAGGGAATAGAGCCGTCTACATCACAGGTAATGTCAGCAATGGTGTTGATTTTGAAATCGGGTTCGCGCATGTCCTCCTCTGTGAACAGCACGGGGGCACCGGGGTTCCAGTAGGCGCAGGCCATGAGCAGGTCAGTGGCTTTGGCAAATTTCCTGAAGGTAGACTGGTAGAGGTGCGGGTTCTGGTAAAAGTCCTGCGAGTCCCACACGGCCACATCTGGCCGCACGTGGTAGTCTGAGGACCGCAGCTGCGTATACACCGGCTCGCCAAACTCTTTGTACAGGTAGTCAAACACGCTCACCCGCCTAATGCCCATGCGGTTGAGCACCTCTACCGCCCCCTCGGCCACCCTACCGCCGCCGGTCACGGCAATCTTGATGTTGGGCAGAAACTTCACCTTGAAAAACTCCTCCTGCATGTCTTCCATGTCCAGGCACTGGTGGGCGGGCTTGAGGTGGAACAGGTTCCATTTGCGGCCATAGGTCAGGAGCCCGTTGTAGGCGCCCACAATCCCGGCCCATCGGCCGAAGGCCACCACCCGCTCCCCCTTCTCATTGGTGATGGTTTCATAGTCAATCAACGTAATCTTCTTCTCCAGAATGGCCTGCAGCAGCTTCTGGTTGTGCGCCTGTTTCTTAATGGTGTGTGAGAAGAAAAAATACGTCTTATTAGGGATCAGCTGGTCAATGGGCACCTCTTTCACGCCCATGAGCACGTCACACCGGCCCAGGTCCTCTTTGAGCGGAATGCCCAGATCTGTGTATTCCTGGTCTGAAAAGCACCGGAACGGGCTGGGCTGTACCACCAGCTGCACTTGCGGGAAGGCCTGCAGCACCTCCAGGCATTTCTTGGGGGAGAGGGGCACGCGTTTATCAACCGGCACTTTCCCTTCGCGCAGCACGCCAATTTTCAATCTGTCCATGTGAAACTTATTCTGTGGTAAAGTGGTGTTTTCAGCCTGTTTTCAGAAAAATAGCTCCAAAACGGCCAGGCGGCAACTACCCCGCCTGCAATTTAAAAGCTTAGGTTATATATAGTGAATTTTAACCTGTACTTTTGTGTAATAAGGTAAGACAAACGCTTGTTTCTCTTGTTATAACCGAACACCTACACCACGCTAATACATATTTCCATGCTATTCAAAACCAAACCTGCCGATATTTTCAAGGAACGCCACAACGGCCCTGTGAAAGAGCAGATGCAGGAGATGTTACAAACCATTGGGGCCACCTCTCTGGACCAGCTCATAGATGAGACCGTGCCGGCGGCCATCCGGCTCAAGCAGCCCCTGAACCTGCCCCAGCCGTTAACCGAGCGTGATTTCCTCCGGAAGTTTGCCCAGATAGCCAAGCAGAACAAGCTGTACAAGTCGTACATTGGGCTGGGCTACCATGACACCATTCTGCCGCCGGTGATTCAGCGAAATATTCTGGAAAACCCGGGCTGGTACACCGCCTATACGCCCTACCAGGCCGAGATTGCCCAAGGCCGTCTGGAGGCGTTGATCAACTACCAGACGCTGGTGATTGACCTGACGGGTATGGCCATTGCCAACGCGTCTCTTTTAGATGAGGCTACGGCTGCCGCCGAAGCCATGAACATGCTGCACGCGCTGCGCAAAGGCTCCCGCAAGAACGCCAACCGCTTCTTTGTGTCTAACCAGGTGCTGCCACAGACCCTTGACGTGCTGCTCACCCGCGCTACGCCGCTAGACATTGAACTGGTGATTGGCGACCACCGCGAAACCAACCTGAACGACGACACTCTGTTTGGGGCCCTGGTGCAATACCCAGCCGCCGACGGCGAAGTGTTTGACTACACTGATTTCATCGCGCAGGCGCACGCCCAGGACATGCTGGTAGCCGTGGCCGCTGATTTACTGAGCTTAACGTTACTGAAAGCCCCCGGTGAAATGGGTGCCGATGTGGTGGTGGGTTCTTCGCAGCGTTTTGGCGTACCCATGGGCTACGGCGGGCCGCACGCCGGTTTCTTCGCCACTAAAGATGACTATAAGCGCTCTATCCCGGGCCGGATCATTGGTATTTCAGTAGACGCGTTTGGCAACAAAGCGTACCGCATGGCGCTCCAGACCCGTGAGCAGCACATACGCCGCGAAAAAGCTACTTCCAACATCTGTACGGCCCAGGTGCTGCTGGCGGTGATGGCGGGAATGTACGCGGTGTACCACGGTCCGCGCCGGTTGAAATACATTGGCTTGAACATTCACAGCTTAACTCAGATTCTAGCCAAAGGGCTGGAGCGTCTGGGCTTTGAGCAACTGAACGAGAACTATTTTGACACGCTGCAACTGCGCGTAGAAAGCGTAGAATTGCGCAACGCCATCCGTCAGGAAGCTGAGGCGGCAGAAATCAACTTCCGTTACTTCGGGGACAACAACGTGGGCATCTCCCTGAACCAGAACACTGATCTGGAAGATGTGAAAGCCATTCTGGCCGTGTTCGCCAAAGTGGCGGGCAAGCCCGATGCCACGCTGGAACTGGATGCTATTCCGGAGGAGACTGAGATTACCTGGCCAGAGTCTTTGATTAGAACCTCTGAGTACCTGCAGCACGAAGTCTTCAACAAGTACCACTCTGAGAGCGAGATTCTGCGCTACATGAAGTACCTGGAGAACAAAGATTTCTCGCTCACGCACGGCATGATCCCGTTGGGTTCCTGCACCATGAAACTGAACGCCACCGCTGAGATGATTCCGGTGACCTGGCCCGAGATTGGTTCGTTGCATCCCTTCGCCCCTGCTGACCAAGCCAAAGGCTACGCGCAAATCTTCTCAGACCTGGAGGCCTGGCTTTGTGAAGTAACCGGTTTTGCCGCCGTTTCGCTGCAGCCTAACTCCGGTGCCCAAGGCGAATATGCTGGTTTAATGGTGATCAGAGCCTATCATGAAGCGCGTGGTGACCACCACCGCAACATTTCGTTGATTCCGTCTTCGGCGCACGGCACCAACCCAGCTTCTGCGGTCATGGCTGGTATGAAAGTGGTGATTGTGAAGTGTGATGAGCGCGGAAACATTGACGTAGCCGACCTCAAAGCCAAAGCCGAGCAGCACAAAGATGACCTGTCTTGCCTCATGGTGACCTACCCGTCTACCCACGGCGTGTACGAGGAGAGCATCTTAGAAATCTGCGAAATCATTCACCAATACGGCGGCCGCGTGTACATGGACGGCGCCAACATGAACGCCCAGGTTGGTTTGACCTCACCGGGTAACATTGGCGCAGACGTGTGTCACCTGAACCTGCACAAAACCTTCTGCATTCCGCATGGCGGCGGGGGGCCGGGTGTAGGCCCTATTGGCGTAGTAGCTGATTTAGCACCGTATCTGCCAGGGCACGCGGTAGTAGATTTAGGCCGTAAAGAAGCCATCAACGCCGTTTCTGCCGCACCTTGGGGCAGCGCCAGCATTCTTCCTATCTCGTACGCGTACATCTCCATGATGGGCGGCGAAGGCTTGACTGAGGCCACCAAGATTGCCATTCTGAACGCCAACTACATCAAAGCCCGTCTGGAGCCGCATTATCCGGTGCTGTATGTGGGTACCAACGGCCGCTGCGCCCACGAGATGATTCTGGACTGCCGCGCCTTCAAGAAAGTAGGCGTGGAGGTGGAAGACATCGCGAAGCGTTTGATGGACTATGGTTTCCATGCGCCTACGGTTTCTTTCCCGGTAGCGGGCACCTTGATGGTAGAGCCTACCGAGAGCGAAAGCAAAGAAGAGCTGGACCGTTTCTGCGAAGCCATGATCTCCATTAGAGCCGAGATCAAGGAAGTGGAAGACGGCCAGGCCGACCAGAAAAACAACGTGCTGAAAAACGCACCGCACCCGGCCCACATTGCCCTGGCTGAGAACTGGACCATGCCGTACAGCCGTGAGAAAGCCGTGTACCCGGTACCCTACACCCGCACCGCCAAGTTCTGGCCAACCGTGAGCCGCATAGACAGCGCCTACGGCGATAGAAACCTGATCTGCAGCTGCGCCCCGGTAGAAGCGTACAACGAGCAGGGGCAGGAGATGAAGGCCGTATAAGCCTATCCCTTTTTCAGCTATAAGAAACGCCTGGGCAGTTGCTCAGGCGTTTCTGTTTTCGGGCTGTTTTGGCCAAAACAGCCCGAAAACAGAAACCACCGCCTCCCCGCTTTTACTCAGCCCCTGTTGGCTCAATTTATTTACAACTGCTTCAGAAATAACTGGAAAATCTTACCCCGCTACAGAGAAGGCAGGCACAATATTTGCGCTACAATTGCACATAACAGATAAACTCACGTATAAAAGACAGTGCTTCCAATCTTAAAATATTGCGAAATACTATATTTAGACGGAGGTTATCTATCACTTAAACTTAATTGTAAAACAGTATAAATCCATGAAAAGAGCAAGCAGAACCTTAAAGTCTGTGTTTGGGATGATACTAGTGCTGTTGGTATTGGGCTTTACGGGCTGCGCCCCGAGTTTCAACGTCAGCAGTGATTACGACCAAGCCACTAATTTCCAGCAGTACAAGACCTGGAACTGGTACCAGGAACAACCTATTGCCAAGAGCGACTCCAGCCGTAGGTACAGCACGTTTCTGGACAAGCGCATTAAAACCGCTGTAGAAACGGAGATGGCCCGCCGTGGTTTCACTAAAGCCACCAGCAAAGCCAACGCAGATATGCTCCTGGCCTATGATGTGTCTATTGAAAATGTGCAGCGCGTGCGGCCAGATTATGTAAGTGTACCCATGATTGGCTACGGTTACTGGTACGGCTACCGCTACGCCTACACCTATAACCGCCTGTACAACAACACCACGGTACAGGACTATCAGGCCGGCACTATCATCCTGGACATTGTAGACGCCAAAACCAATGAACTGGTGTGGCGTGGCACCGGTGAGACTACCGGAAACGAGAAATCCCTGACCCAGGAGAAGGTACAGGAAATTGTAACCCAAATCTTAGCAAAGTATCCGCCGCAAGCGGAAAGCTCAAGGGCCACGGCTAAACGTTAACCCATGAAGCTGTTTAGAGCTTTTATGTCAAGTTGAGGCGCAAGCCTTCGCTTGTGCCTATAGGCTATTCTGTTTCCGGGCTGTTTTTGGGAAAGTAGCCTTAAAACGCAGGCACAAGCTCACGCTTGCGCCATCCCAAAGCCAGTCACGATACCATTACCATAGAAAAAGGGAAAAGCGCTAAACAGCTTCCTTATAGAACTGATGAAAATCCCCAAGCACAGCTTGGGGATTTTTTTTTTGTCTTTGCTCTGCGGCTTTTAAACATCTGCCACTGTAGGGCAAGGGTTTGGAATCTCTGCAGCAGGGCATTGCTTCTCAAGTCAGAATTCCTGTTTTCGGCTTGTTTTTAGAAAAACAGGTCAAAAACGCAACAGCACAGTTCCCTCTGAGGGGCAGCGGTGGCTACCGGCATTTAACATTCACAGGCCGCTTCCAGACGCTACGAGGCTTTTGGGCAAGCGCTTTCTCCTGGGCTTTCCGCTGCTTCTATTGCGCCATGCCCTCTTCCTAGCCTTCTCCCCCTTGCGAAAGGGAACAGCGTTGTTGCACCAGCAGACCTTAGC
Source organism: Rufibacter ruber (assembly GCF_014138425.1). NCBI lineage: Bacteria > Pseudomonadati > Bacteroidota > Cytophagia > Cytophagales > Hymenobacteraceae > Rufibacter > Rufibacter ruber. The sequence goes on along the minus strand of NZ_JACJIQ010000008.1, from coordinate 62,029 downwards.
TTTGTAATTCTAGTAATACATTTGATTTACGGTGGCGAAGGAATCTATTACCGGTATAACCGCGTGAGGGATAGCAGCGGAAAGCCCACAGGGTGAGGCACGAGCCCGAGGACTTGCAGCGGATAGCCGGACCCGCAGGGGCACGCCCAACTTATAATTATGAATTAGGAATGGGTAGACTATTGGCAAGCCAATGAAAGAATCAGGATGCCTTCTAGCAGCTTCAAAAGTTGAGGCTTCTGTTTTGGGGCTGTTTTCTGAAAAACAGCCCCAAAACAGAAAAGCCGCCCCTATACCCAGGGACGGCTTTTCTGTTTTGAAGCAGGCGGTTACTTGATCTTGAACTCGGTGCGGCGGTTCATCTGGTGCATGTCTTCCGGACATTCTACCCCGTCAGCACATTTGTTTACGAGGCGGGTCTCCCCGTACCCGCGCCAGGTAAGCCTGTTGCGGGCAATGCCCTGTGACACCAGGTACTCTACCGCTGACTGGGCCCGGCGCTCAGAGAGCAGCTGGTTGTAGCCCTGGCCTTCGCGGCTGTCTGTGTGGGCCCCCAGTTCAATCTTAATGCTTGGGTTGTCTTTGAGGGTACGCACCAGCTTGTTCAATTCAGCGGCGGCGTCTGGTCTGATGTTCCACTTGTCCAGATCATAGTAGATGTTCTCAATGACAATGCTCTGGTTCACGGTGCTCTTGTCAAAGATCAGCGTTACGCGGGTGGTATCTGACAGGCTGGTGGTGTCTATGTTGACCGTGGCAGACTGGCTCAGGTAGCCAAACTTCTCCCCCATCAGCTCATAGATATTGCCTTTCATGACGCCGTAGAGGTACTCTCCGTTACGGTCTGAGAACGCAATGGTAGAATCTGTGGTGCCTTGAATAGCCAGCTTTAACCGTACATCTGGCAATGGCTGCGTGGTGCTTTTCTTGCTTGGCATCTGTATGCGCTCCAGCGTGGTTACCAGCAGCACCGCGTTGCTCAGCAGTTTGAAGCTGTAGATGTCATCTGTGCCGTTGTTGCTGTCACGGTTGGAAGACATGTACCCCACCAGTTCGTTCTTCTGGTTTGGCATGAAAGCCAGCCCGAAATCATCTTTGGGTGAGTTGACCGGTGCCCGCAGGTTCTCTGGCTTAGACCAGGTAGAGCGGCTGCCCTTGGCTCTGAACACATCCAGTCCGCCAAACCCTGAGTGGGTGTCTGAGGAAAAGTAAAGGTTGCCCTGCTGGTCAAAAGCGGGGAACATCTCTTTGCCCACGGTGTTGATGGTGCTCCCGGCGTTCACGGGCTGGCCCCAGGAGCCGTCTGCCTGCTTCTCTGTGTAGTAAATGTCTGTCTCGCCGTAGCCGCCCGGCTTGTCTGACACAAAGTACATTACTTGCCCGTCTGGCGACAGTGCCGGATGGCCCACACTGTATTCTGTTACTTTGTTGTACTCAAAGGGCTTCACATTGCTCCATTTGCCACTGTCCTGCTGGGCAGAATAGATCTCCAGGCGGTTTACGTAGTCATTTGACAACGGCTTCTTCACCCAGCTGGTAGGGTCTGTGTTGATGTTTTTGTTTTTCACCTTCACCATGTTGGTGCGGGTGAAATACAGCGTGGTATTGCTGCTGTCTACTGCGGCCGTACCGTCATGGTATTTGCTGTTCAGGGACTCATCTACCATCACGGGCAGTTGCCACGTGCTGTCTTCATTGCGCTGGGCATAGAACATCTGCAGGAACGGGCGGCCGGTCCAGCCGTAGGTTCCCTCCTCTTTGTCTTTCCCGCTGCTGGCTGCACCGCCCCGGTCAGAGGCGAAGATGATGCCATTCTGGTAGGGCGTAGGGCTGAAGTCTGCGTTGCCGGAGTTGATGGCGGTTTCATTCACCACTATGGCAGTAGCCGGCTCTTCCAACAATTTGAGCGCCGCATCACAGGCTTGCGCCTTGGCATTGGCCATGGCTGCCTGGGCTGGCACTTTCATGGCGTAGTTCTGGTACTGTGTTTTGGCCTCAAAGTACTTGCCGTTGCTGCGGAGTGCCTCTGCGTAGTAGAAGATGTTGACAGGATCAGCCTCTGGCATGGCCACTACCTTGGCGTACCACTCTTCTGCCTTCACCGTTTGGCGGGTTAGCCGGTAAGAGTCTGCCAGCCGCTGGGCTCCTTTCAGTTTAGGTTCTTTGCCGGCAAAAGCCTCTTGGTATTCGTCAATGGCCAGGGCGTAATCAAAATTCTCAAAGTGCCGGTCTGCCTTGCGGGTGGTTTGGCATCCACCCAGGGCAAGACTGCCAGCCAAGAGAAACGTAAACACTGGTTTGTATAAATAGCGCATAGTCAATTCTGATTTATGATGTTAGAAATACCGCGGGGTTAGCATCTTGGTCTCCTGCTTTCTGAGGAAGCTGTAACCAAGGGATATTTCATGGGTGGATAAATCATTGAGGGTACTGTGCAGGGTAAAGTCATACGCATAGCCAAACCTCAAGCGGGGGGTGATGTAGATGTCCGTCATAGCCACAATAGCATCTTTTGAGCTGAGGCCTTTCCCCTCAAAATCATTCTGGAAGATGTACATAGCGGTACGGTAACTGGCACCTAGCCAAATACGCTCCTTGAACAGGAAGAACACATTGAAGTCCACGTTGCTGGGGCCGTCAAAGTTGTCTTTCAGCATGATGCTAGGCTTTACCTTGATGCTCTCCCCCAGATCAGCCACGTAGCCGGTGGTAAAGAAGTAGTGCCGCTCTGGATCATAGTTGATGTCTTCATCAATTCCAATCAGGTCAGTCACCGACACCCCGGCATAGAAACGCTCTGTGTGGAAGAAAACCCCCATGTTTACGTTAGGGCTCCAGGTTCTGGCTTTATTCGCTTTCTCCAAGGCAGGGTCCACTTGTTCATCGTTCCCCGTTCTATACTTTCCGGCATCTACGGCAAAATGTGATACACCCGCGCCCAGGCCAACACTTATCACAGAAGACTCACTTAGCGGCAACTTTACGGCCGCGTCTACGGTGATGTTCTTCCGGTTCTGGAGGCCAATCTCATCACGTGTGAGGTGAAAACCCAGGCCAATACGGTTGTTACGGGTCAGGCCGTCTACGCTTAAGGTCTGCGTGTTGGGAGCGCCTTCAAGTTCTGGCCCGCCAAACGCCCCAGACCACTGCTGCCGGTGAAAAGCATTTACCGTTACATGTTCTTTGGTACCCGCATAAGCAGGGTTAATGACCAGTTGGTTGAAGATGTATTGTGAGAATTGTGGCCTATGCTGGGCCAGCAGGTTTCCACCTGCGGCCAGCATAGTCACGATCACTATTAAAAGTTTTTTCATGTTCTTACCTATTTAATTTTATTCACCGGTTAGCGAACTACTTGTACAAAACCTCTGTAGATCTGCTCCTGGCCGTTACAGCCTCTCACACGCAGCACATAGAAGTAAGTGGCTTCTTCAAGACCGTTTGCGGTCCAGTTGTTTTGGTAGCCTCTGGTCTTGTAGACTTCGTTCCCCCAGCGGTTGTAGATGAACAAGTCATTGTCTGGCAGGTTCAACAGGTTCTGAATTACCCATGTGTCATTAACCCCATCACCGTTCGGGCTAAACACGTTAGGAATCAGCAGCGTGGTATTAGCCGTTCTGGCGTCAATATCCAGGGTGTAGGAAGTGCTTCCACAGCCGGCGCGGGTAGCGGTCAGGGTAAGTTTCCCTTCTTTGGCATTGGCATCAGCTGTCAAGGACACTGAGGTACCTGTGGCAGTTGTGCCTCCTCCGGTGAAGGTGATTCCGGCACCGGTTACGCTCCACTCATACGTCACCAATGGATCAGTACTTGGATTTGCTACTGCGAAATTCAATCCCGCACATGGCCCGCTGTTATCCTGAATGCCTGGTGTGACCGGAGTAGCCCCAGGGGTAATGTTCTGGGTGGTGTACGTTGTGGCGTTACAGGTAGCAGGTCCTGTTGGGTTAGTGGCCGTTACAGAGATTCTGCCTGCGCCTGTACCCGCTGTAATCTGCACTTGCGTACCGGTAGATGCACCTTCTATTCTCCAGCCGGTGCCTGTCACACTCCAGGTGTAGGTAATTCCTGCCACTGGGCTAGTTACACTGTAGGCATAGGTGGTGCCTGCACATACCGGGTTATTCTCATCTTGAATGCCTGGGGCAGCCGGTGCCGCGGCTACCGTTAAGGTAGCGGTAGAAGAGTTGGTAGCGCAATTGCCGTTCAGAGCTACAAAGGTGAGCGTGTAGGTACCGGCCTGTGTTCCTGCCGGAATGGTTACTCTCAACGTTGTTCCGTTCACCGCAATTGGAGCAGTACTCAAACCTGGTATACCGGTGCTCAGGACCTGGTAGTTGGTGACGCCGGCTATTGCCGCCACAGTAAAGTCTACAGGCACCGCAGCAGTGCTGACACAAACTACTTCATTGCTCACAACAGGTGCCGTTGGCCGAACACAGACAGGCGGTGCCGAATCAGTGTTGTCATCGTCATCTGGGTCTGTTTCATTTCCTCTAATCACCGCGGTGTTCACATACTGCCCTACTCTTGAGGCAGTCACTACTATGCGCAGTTCTCTTGCCGCTGGCGCGCCTACTGCTAAGTTTCCAATGGTCCAGGTAAGGGTTTTGTTGGCAGAACTATACACCGCAGTTGTTCCGGTAGGGGCAACATGGCTTGCATAGGTAAACCCTTCTGGGATCACATCTGTTACAATTACACCGGTGGCCGCCCCAGGTCCTGCATTGCTCGCCCTCAGCACATAGGTGATCTGTCCACCCAAGGTTACTTCGGTCACGTTGTTCAACACCGTTTTGTCAATGGCCAGGTTAGCGTCTTGGCCTGTTGGGGTTTCTACAATGGTGATCACAGTAGAGGTGTTGTTCTGAGGTTCTGAATCTGCCTCGTTACCGCTCACTATTGCTGTGTTCACAATGGTTCCGTTGGCAGTAATGGTTCCTGTTACCGTTAACGTAGCCGTCTGGTTAGCACCCAGGTTCCCAATGGTCCAGACACCGGTTGCCATGTTATAAGAACCTGACGTTGTTGTTGGTTGGGCCGGGAAATTTGCCTGTCTCATTGGCAGCATGTCTACCACCAGGACTCCCGTTGCATTGTTAGGCCCGTTGTTACGCACAGTTACGGTATAGGTCAGGGACTGGCCAACCGTGGCCCGCGTTTTGTCTACCGTCTTCACCACCTGCAGGTCCGTTGCATCTTCAGGGTTCTGACCACCCGGCGTTACGACGGTAATCACGGTTGAGGTGTTGTTCTCCGGCCGCTCATCTGTCTCGTTTCCGGTGATTACGGCGGTGTTCACCACTGTTCCGTTCTTAGTAATAGTACCTGTTACTGTTAAGGTTGCCGTTTGGCCAGCAGCCAGGTTACCAATGGTCCAGGTCAAGGTTCCTGAGGTAATTGTATAGTTACCACCTGAAGCGGTGATGGTATTCAGGAATTCCTGCGGCAGTCTATCGGTTACCGTTACTCCGGTAGCGTTAGACGGGCCTGCATTGCGGGCGACAATGGTATAGGTCAGGGTTTGACCAATAGAAGCAGTTGGCTTGTCTACCGTCTTCACCACCTGCAGGTCTGTCAATACACCTCCTGGGGTTGGGCTAACTACTGTCACCACAGTAGAGGTGTTATTGCCTGGTTGCTGATCAGCCTCATTCCCACTGATGGTAGCCGTATTGACGATACTTCCATTGGCGGCAATGGTGCTGATAACCGTCATGGTCACCACTTCATTTGCGGCCAGGGTACCAATGTTCCACACGCCGGTGGCGGCATTGTAATTCCCCTTAGTGACAGATGGCTGACCATTTACATTCAATTGTGACGTTGGCAGCACATCTCTCACCACTACACCAGTAGCACCAGCCGGTCCGTTGTTACGGGCAGTGATAATGTACACTAAGGCATCACCTATTCTGGCTCTGGTCTTGTCTACCGTTTTCACTACCTGCAGATCAGCCAATGCTCCAGTTCCTGGGTTACCATCTACTATGGTAATCACAGTAGAGGTGTTGTTCTGCGGCTGCAGGTCTGCCTCGTTTCCTCTGATCACCGCCGTATTCACAATTGTTCCTGCTGTGGTGATAGTACCAGTTACAGTAAAGGTGACAGACTGACCTGCGCCGAGGGCCCCAATTGACCAGATGTTTGTACTGGTGTTGAAGCTGGTACCGGCAGATACGGTTGGTGCTGGGAAAGTAGCTTGTAATCTTGGCAACACATCTAGCACAAACACGCCGGTGGCGGCATTAGGGCCATTGTTGGTAGCCGTGATGGTGTACGTAAGCGTTTGCCCTACTGTAGCCCTCGTTTTATCTACCGTCTTCACTACCTGCAGGTCTGTAGACTCTGCCGGGTTAGGCCCTGTTGGGGACACAATAGTGATCACAGTAGAAGTGTTGTTCTCTGGCCGCTCATCGGTTTGGGTGTTACTACCTCTAATTACCGCGGTGTTGACAATAGTGCCTGATGCAATGGTAATGGTACCAGAAACAGTTAACACTACTTCCTGCCCTGGAGCAAGGGTTCCAATTGTCCATACCCCATTGGCAAATGAGGTTCCTGCTGTAACGGTAGGCGGGTTAAGGGTCACCTGGCCGGTTGGGAAAGCATCTGTCACAGTCACTCCGGTGGCAGTGGCAGGGCCATTGTTACGCGCAGTGATGGTATAAGTCAGACTCTGGCCCTGGCTGGCTCTTGACTTGTCTACCGTTTTCACTACCTGCAGATCGGTCAGGTTCTCTGGGGTTCCGGTGCCTGGGCCTACCACCGTTACTACGGTAGAGGTGTTATTGCCCGGCTGCTGATCGGCTTCATTTCCACCAATGGTGGCGGTGTTCACAATGGTACCAGTGGCAGTGATAATACCGGTCACCTGTAACGTCACCTCCTGGCCAGCAGCTAGGTTACCTATAGCCCAGATACCGGTAGTCATATTATAAGACCCTGTTGAAACTACTGGCGGCGCCGTGATATTCAACTGCCCCATTGGCAGCATGTCAACCAGCACTACGCCCGTGGCATTTGCGGGTCCATTGTTGCGGGCTCTAATGGTGTAGGTCAATGCATCGCCTACGTTCGCACGGGTCTTGTCTACGGTTTTGATCACCTGCAGATCAGCAAGCGCTCCCGGTGGGTTAGCGCCTACCACTGTAATTACAGTAGAAGTATTGTTCTGCGGCTGCGGATCTGCCTCGTTGCTTCTGATGACTGCGGTATTCACAATGGTACCGGCAGCTTTGATTGGCCCCGTGACGGTTAGAACTGCTTCCTGACCTGCCGTGAGGGTACCAATTTGCCACACGCCAGTGGCTGGGTCATAAGAACCAACATTCACCGTTGCAGTCCCTAAATCTACCTGGCCCATTGGGAATACATCTGTTACCAGAACATTAGTGGCCGTGGCTGGGCCATTGTTTCGGGCTGTTACTCTATAGGTCAAGTTATCGCCTACGTTCGCCCGAGTCTTATCAACAGTTTTTACCACTTGTACATCAGCAAACACCGTTGGCTCTTCAGGCCCGGCCCCAACAATGGTAATCACAGTGGAAGTGTTATTCTCTGGGCGCTCATCTGTTTGGTCACCTCTGATGACCGCCGTGTTAATGACGTTGCCGTTGGCGGTAATAGTAGCGGTAACCGTTAAGGTTTCTATGCTTCCTACGGCTAAGTTTCCAATGTTCCAAATCCCTGTAGCCTGGTCATATGTACCCGCGGTAACCGATGCACTGATGTTATTTAAGAAAGCCGCCGGAAATACATCTGTTACCTTTACCCCAGTAGCTGCGTCAGGCCCGGCATTACGGGCGGTAATGGTATAAGTTAAGACATCACCTATGCTGGCGCGCGTTCTGTTTACCGCTTTAACCACTTGTAGATCAGCAAGAGGTCCGGGCGCCGGGGTGTTCCCTACCACCGTTACCACGGTAGACGTGTTGTTGCCTGGCTGCTGGTCAGACTGATTGCCTCTGATCACCGCCGTGTTTACGATGGTTCCTGTTCCAGTGATGGTGGCGTTGATAGTCAGGGTTGCCGTAACACCCGCCGCCAAATTTCCAACGGTCCAGATTCCGGTACTCACATTATAATTACCGGTTGTTGCGGTTTGCCCGGTCACATTAATCTGCCCCAGCGGAAGCACATCCCGCACAAACACACCAGTGGCGTTATTTGGGCCGTTGTTCCGTATGGTAATGGTATAGGTAAGTGCATCTCCCACGTTCGCCCGGGTCTTGTCTACCATTTTCACCACCTGCAGATCAGTTACTACCGGGGTAACTACCACGGGTTCCTCATCTTCATCATTGTCATCATCTGGGTCTGGCTGGTCTGCAATTACCGTCACACGGTTTCTCACATCATTCCCTGTTGCTAAAACTCTGGCTCTCACCCGTATTGTGGCTATCTGCCCAAAGGCAAGATCACCTATGACAAAGACCCCGGTAGAGGGGTTGTATGCAAAATTTGCCGGAGTTCCGTCAATGAACCCGGTATAATCAAGGAAAGCAATCTGGCTGGGGAAGGTCTCTGTTACGGTCACACCGGTGGCATCATCTGGCCCCTGGTTACGCACAGTAATGGTATAGGTAACGGTGTCTCCCACAGACACCACCGTTCTGTCTACCGTTTTGGTGATCGCTAAGTCTGTTTCTACAATTGTAGGGAGGAAAATGGTGTTATCGCTTAACAAAACATTGCCACCTAAGGAAAGCAACCGTCCCTCATGTGTAGTACCGTTGCTTAGGGTTATATCATTCTGCACCAGCATATTCCCTTTCAAGGCCGCGGCAGTACCTACCAGCGCCCCGTTGGCATCTACCAGGTTACCACCTATTTGAAAGAAAATGTTTTTTGGCTGCGCACCATTCTGCACAGACATCACCGAGCCGTCTTCAACTCTGAAGTCACCCGTTATCTGGAATACAAAAACACTGTTAGGGTTTCCGCGCCCATCTAAACGCAGCTGACCTCTTAATAAGGCATCTCCGTTAAAACGGTAAACTCCCGGCCCTAAAATGGTTCCCTCTACGGCAGCCGGACTAGGGGAGAACCCCTTCCCCAATTGCTGGCCCGTAAGGTTTTGGGTAGGTGCCATGGCTGCGAGAGCGTTGTATGCTCTACGTGCATCAGCTTGTGCAGCAGTAGGCTCAACACCTCCTGGCCTGATTTCGCCCAGTACTATCCCTGGCGGAAAACCAACGATAGCCGTTCCGGGAGAGGTACCCAGATCAGCATACACAAGTGTGTTCCCAGTGCTAAGGACAGAGGTACTGCCCAACACCGCAAACTCCTGTGCCGCCCCTAATCCGGGGGCGCTCTGGGCTTGTGCTTTTGTTGAGAATAAAATAGCAAACAGAGCTGCTATTACGTGTAGAATTTTCTTCATGCGACCACTAAACTATTGTTACTAAATTATCCAACCCTTATATAGTCATATTATGATATGAGCATCCCCATGTACTTCCTTTTCACACAAAAGTTACGGTACATAAAAAAGATACAAATATCACAGAACACACAAAGGTGAACAATATATAATTGATATGGCCAGATATCTTCACCCTTGGAATTTCAGCTGACAACAAATACTTTTAAAAGGCTGAAAACAAAATAAAATACTGCCTTTCTGGCTTCTAAATCATGCTTTATAGGGATCTAACCGCTAACCCAACTTTTAAAAATAAATAATTTAAAAATCCATATATATAAATAATACTATCGCATTTCTACTAAATCTCCTACTCCCGTTATTTAACAATGAGACGTTTACCTGTAAAAAATTAAAAAAAATGCCTTAAACGAGAAAAGCCCCGCAAGGTTGCGGGGCTTTTCTCTTGAAATAGAACGACTAATTAATTACCTACACATGCACATGCCGCTCAGCGTGGTAAGATGAACGCACCAACGGGCCAGACTCCACATACTTCAGCCCTCGCCGAAGTCCTTCTTCCCGGTAATGGGCAAACAAGTCTGGATGAATAAATTCTGCAACCTCCAGGTGCATTTTGGTGGGTTGCAGGTATTGCCCCAGGGTGAGAATATCCAAGCCGTTAGCGGCCAGGTCATCCATGGCTTCATACACCTCTTCCTTAGTCTCACCCAGCCCTAGCATTATGCCCGTCTTGGTACGCTTCCCGTACTCCTTGATGCGTCTGATTTGCTCCAGGCTGCGGTCATACTTGGCTTGGGGCCGCACCTGCCTATAAAGGCTTTTCACGGTTTCCACATTATGGGAAACCACTTCCTGGCCCGCCGAAATCATGACCTCCAGCGCCTCCCAGTTGGCTTTTACATCTGGGATCAAGGTCTCAATGGTGGTTTCAGGGGAGAGGTTTTTAATTTGGACAATGGTGTCATGCCAGATACTGGCACCACGGTCCTTCAATTCATCACGGTTCACAGAGGTGATCACCGCGTGCTTCACCCCCATGAGTTGGATGGCTTCAGCCACCCTGCGGGGCTCATCCAGGTCATACTCATTGGGTCTTCCGGTGGCCACCGCACAGAAAGAGCAGGAACGGGTACATACATTACCAAGAATCATGAACGTGGCAGTACCGGCTCCCCAGCACTCGCCCATATTGGGGCAGTTCCCACTTTCACAGATGGTATGCAGCTTATAGGTGTCCACCAGCTGTCTTACTTTGGCGTATTCCTTGCCTACAGGCAGTTTTACGCGCAACCAGTCTGGCTTACGAGTTTTCGTTTGAGCTTCAGCCGGTTGAATGACCGGCAATGCAATCAATTGATCCATGGCGTAAAGGTACTAAGAGAGGAGCGGATAGCCAAAAAACACCTAACCGGGCAGGATCGTTCAACGGCGGTGGCCGTAATATAAGGTAAGGTAAAACGAAGTGAAATGGCGGCGGTTTTCTCCGGCAGGGATCATAGTGAGATCACCAGCAAATGCCTCATAAAGCACGCCCACCTCAATACCTGTCACGCTTTCCATATAGCGGCCGTACTCAAAGCTCACCCCTGCTTTAATGTTTCCGCCAAATCTGAGATTGGGTTCTGAAAGACCCTGAAAAACACCAACCCCATTAAGAGTCCGAAGATCAGGGTTATCAATCCTTTTTTCATGCTTATCTGGATCAAACTGCTCAGTTCTAATATCTAGAGGCCCCTGAAGGTTCCAGTTATTACCATAATTACTATAGTCAAATTCAATATAATAGGGGGCTAGAAACCCAATAGATGGACCCGCAGCAATTATACCATTCACTTGCACCCCAGATTCAGCCGCCTTTTTAAAAAACGTGTACTCTCTCCCATACTGCGGCCGCAATACGAACAGATAATTACTTTTTCCTCTTATATAGCTCCCTCCGCTGCGCGGATTTTGGTAGCGGGTCTCTTTGGGGTGTTTTACCTCTACCCCTTCCAATCCCCAGAAGTGGTACCACTTGCCATTCAGGTGATAGACCTGCTTGATCATGAGCCCCCCTATGAGCCCGCCGTTCGAATTGAAGTTGATCCCATACGTGAATTCTCTGGAATAACTTTCATCCTCTTCAGCGGCCTGGGCAAATGCCAAACCAACCGGAAAGGTGCAAAGCAGGAATAAGGCAAGTAGAAATGGACGCACGGGTTTCAAGACAATGGTTACTATAAATGTAGTTAACTAAACAAGCACCAGCAAATTATATTCTTCAGACACAGGAATAACTCGTTAGGGGTTCTTTCCCCTTCTTTATAAAGAAAAGCCGCCCCTCTTATTACCCCATACCAATTACTTTGCAGACTCAGGGTGGCGTGCCCTCTGCACCTAGTAATATTCAGCCCAGAAGATTCTGATCAGGCTATAAGAACGCCTACACCACTACTTAACCCTATTAAACTGAAGTATAGGCCTACTTAATACTGAAACAGAACGACATAGCAACTTGTTTTCATATATACGTTCCTGTTTTCGGGCTACTTTTTCAAAAACAGCCCTAAAACAGGAACATGAAACTGCCTATGAGGCTAATTTCTTCACTTCCTGCAGGTTGATCCCTAAGTGGGAGCCGTGGTACTGGCACTCGCCATCTTTGATCACCAATAGCTGCGGTGACTCATGCCGTACAGAAAACTCTTCTGCAATTTTATTGGAGATTGGCCTGTAAGACAGCAGGTCCAGGTAATAAGGGGTCACCTGCCCCAAGCCCACATCTGCCCACTGCCGCTCCAACCTGCTTTTTGCCGTGGCGCTGATGGAGCACGTGGTGCTGTGCTTGAAAATCACGACCGCATGCTCTCTTGATTCTGCTTTTATCTGCTCTAGTTGCTCTACACTAGTAAGGGGTTGCCATTGCATAGTTCAATATATCTTTCTGAAGAAGCCTGGGCAGCAGCCTGCTTTTGCTTCCGCTTTTTAGCTTTCTTCGGTTTTGACTTTGGTTTGGTGACGGCCGTGCCGTCTTCGTTCATCAGCATCTCATCCTGATCCTGCGGATTCTTGACCCGTTTGCGGCCGCTTGCGCCCCGCTCAAAGTTATACGCCTTTAGGTTCAGATGCGATTCATTGTAATCCGTCTTAATTTTCTGCGCCTCTTTCAGAGATTTACGCACTTCTTTCTTCTGCTGGGCCGGAGTGAGGTACTCTACCTGAGCGGCGGCTGGCCGGGCAGCCACCAGTATCATGCCCAAAGCAAGAACAAAGAAGAATGTGTGCCAATATCGTTTCATAGGCGAGCTGCTCCTCCCACTCATTTCCTGGTGACTCCCTGCTTGGTGACAATGCGCTGCTTCTTCTTGTTGGTAGGCATTTTGGCATTCTTCTTTTTCAACAAGCCGTCTTTGCCAAACTCCATGTCCCGGCCGCCAATGTCAGTCCCTTCTTTGGCCTGATCTTCTGGGGCTGGTTTCTTCTTCAGGAAGCTAAACAAGCCCCCGCTTTTCTTCCCAGAGACATCTGGGCAAGCAATTCGCCCTGAGTGACACCCTGCCATACACATGCTGATCAGCAACACTCCCACTATTGACCGTACCTTCATAAGAACAAGTTACTCAATTCTATACGCACTCTCACCAAACTTGGATATTTTCTTTCTGTTTTTGGCGTATTTTCAGAAAAAGACCCCAGAAACAGAAACAGGGTTGCATAGCCCTAAAAGCTTAGCAGGGCTTCTACCTTCTCCCGCAACCGCTTCACCGGCAAAAACTCCTGCTCCAGCGGCGGCGAAAACGGAATAGCGGTATCCAGGCCTCCCACCCGCACTACGGGGCCATCTAGTTTCTCAAAGCAGTACTCAGAGATCCAGGCAGATATTTCTGCCCCAATGCCGCCGGTCAACGTATCTTCATGCAGCACAATCACTCTCCCGGTTTTGCTGACCGTTTGCAGAACCGCTTCTTTGTCCCAGGGCAACAGCGTGCGCAGATCCAGCACATCAGCGCTTACGTCTGGCATGGTCTGCAGCAGTTGCAAGGCCCAGTGCACGCCCATGCCGTAGGTGATAATAGAGAAATCACTGCCTTCCTTCGCCAACCGGGCACGGCCAATCTCTACGGTGTAATAATCATCTGGGATAGCCTCAGTGAGCGACCGGTACAGCAGCTTGTGCTCAAAGTACATGACCGGGTTGGGGTCTTCAATGGCAGCTGTCAGTAAGCCTTTGGCATCATAGGGCGTGCTGGGGTAGACAATCTTCAGCCCTGGCGTGTGGAAAAACCACGCCTCGTTGCTCTGCGAGTGGAAAGGCCCCGCGGCGGCCCCTGCCCCTGTGGGCATACGCACCACCACATCAGCATTCTGCCCCCAACGGTAATGGCTCTTGGCCAGGTTGTTCACAATCTGGTTAAAGCCCTCCGTCACAAAGTCAGCAAACTGCATCTCTACCACCGCTTTCTTTTTCCTGATAGACAGCCCCAGGCCCACGCCTATGATGGCGCTTTCACACAGGGGCGTGTTTCTGATGCGTTCCTTCCCAAACTTCTCCACAAACCCTTCCGTCACTTTGAACACCCCGCCGTATTCGGCAATGTCCTGCCCCATGACCACCAGTTCAGGGTACCGCTCCAGGCTTTGGCGTAAGCCGTCTGACACGGCGTCTACAAACCGGCGTTCTGTGCGGGCACTGTCTTTGGGCGTGAGCACGGTTTGGATAAACGGCTGGTACATGTCTGCCACTTCCTCTTTGGGGTCTGCCGAAGGCATGGGGGTGGCGTGGGCAATCTCCAGCTCGCGCTCTATCTCCTCCCTGAACTCCTCCCTGACAGCAGCCATAGACTTAGGGGTGAGCACTTTCTCATCCAGCAGGTATTTCTCAAAATTCTCTACCGGATCTTTCTTCGCCCAGCGCTCAAACAACTCCTGCGGCACGTATTTGGTCCCAGAGGCCTCCTCATGCCCGCGCATCCTGAATGTCATGGCCTCAATCAGCATAGGCCGCGGGTTCTTTCTGATGCTGTACGCCGCCTGCCTTACCGTGTCATACACTTCCAGCACGTTGTTGCCGTCTATCTGCAGGGCGTCTATGCCGTAGGCCGGGCCTTTGTCAATAAAGTACTGGCATTTGAACTGCTCGTTGCTTGGGGTGGAGAGGCCGTAGCCGTTGTTCTCAACCATAAAAATGACAGGTAGGCTCCACACCGCCGCCACGTTGAGCGCCTCGTGAAAGTCGCCTTCGCTGGCCCCGCCGTCACCGCTGTACACCAACGCCACTTTCTCCCGCTTGTCCAGCATCTCTGCCAGGGCAATACCATCTGCTACGGCCAATTGCGGCCCCAGGTGGGAAATCATCCCCACAATGTGGTGCTCATTGCTCCCAAAATGAAACGACCGGTCCCGGCCTTTAGTAAAGCCCGTCTTCTTGCCCTGAAACTGGGCAAACAGCCTATCTAACGGAATATTCCGGCAGGTGAACACACCCAGGTTGCGGTGCAGCGGCAGAATGTATTCGTCTTCGTCCAGCGCCAGGGTAGAACCCACTGAGATGGCCTCCTGCCCAATGCCTGAGAACCATTTGCTCACTTTGCCCTGCCGCAAGAGGATCAGCATTTTCTCCTCAATCATGCGGGGCTTCAAGATGCCGCGGTACAGCATCAGCAGGTCATCATCTGTATAGTCTTTTCTATTGAAGTTCATGGGAAAACGCACGTTCGTGGGGCTGTAAATTTAAGCGAATCAAAGCAGGGGAGAAATTTTAAGACAGTTATTTTTACTTTTGCCGTTTCTGAGCCGTTTTTATGAAAATAGCTCAAAAACAGCAATCCTCTGGCAACACAACGTTCGCGGGGGTTCACCGTTAAGCATGAGTTAGCCTCAGAGGCCGCAACACTCTCATAACCTATGATCCATTTCAAAGAATTCACCTTAGAGAACGGCCTGCAGTGCCTGGTCCATGAAGACCCGGGCACTCCGCTGGCCGTATTGAATATACTATATAATGTAGGCTCCCGTGACGAGGAGGAGACCCACACCGGCTTTGCGCACCTGTTTGAGCACCTCATGTTCAGCGGGTCAGTGAACATTCCCAACTATGATGAGCCTCTGCAGCAGGCCGGAGGTGAGAACAACGCCTTCACCAGCCCAGACATCACCAACTATTACTTGACCGTACCGGCCCAAAACATTGAAACCGGCTTCTGGCTGGAGTCTGACCGCATGCTGGGGCTGGCATTCTCTGAGAACGGGCTGGAGGTACAGCGCAAAGTGGTGGTAGAGGAGTTTAAGCAGAACTACCTGAACCAACCATATGGTGATGTATGGCTCAAACTTAGGCCGTTGGCGTACCAGACGCACCCGTACAAGTGGTCTACCATTGGCAAGGAAGTCAGCCATATTGAAAACGCCGTCATGGATGATGTGCGCGCCTTCTTCAACAAGCACTACTCCCCGGCCAATGCTATTCTGGTAGTGGCGGGCAACATCACCTTTGAACGTGCCAGGGAGCTGACGGAGAAATGGTTCGGCCCTATTCCCGGCGGGGTGAGATATGCGCGCAACCTGCCGCAGGAGCCGCGCCAGACAGAGGCACGTGTTTTAGAGGTAGAGGCGCCCGTCCCGCTCACCGCCCTCTACAAAACCTACCACATGCCCGGCCGCACCAACCCAGCCTATTACGCCGCAGACCTGCTCAGTGACATTTTGGGCCGCGGCAACTCCTCCAGACTGTACAATGAGCTGGTCAAGAAGCAGAAACTCTTTAATTCCATTGGGGCCTCAGCCATGGGCTCTCTTGAGCCGGGCCTGCTGGTAGTGCAGGGCAAGCTCAACGTGGGCGTAGACCCGCAGGAAGCCAACGCCGCCGTAGAGAAGATAGTGGCGCAACTGCGGGCCGAACATGTTTCTGAAGAGGAACTGCAGAAGGTGAAAAACCAGGCCGAAACCTCTATTGTTTTCTCAGAAATTGAACTGCTCAACCGAGCCATGAACCTGGCGTACGGCAAACTGATGGGCAACCCCAACTACGTGAACGAAGAGGCAGACTTTATTCAGGCCGTGACCGCAGAAGACATTTACCAGCAGGCCCAGGAGGTGCTAAGGCCTGAGAACTGCTCCACCCTTCTCTACAAAGCCGCCCCCAACAGTGAGGCCGTAGAAGACCTGGAAGAAATCCTGGAAGAGGAGTAGGCTGTTTTGGGGCTGTTTTTCAGAAAACAGCCCCAAAACAGAATAATTCACAGGGAAGCACTCCCGTAAAAAACCTGACCTTTTCTACTTTGTTTTCCGGGAAGGAAATAAGGAACTTTGAGAAGATCTGGCTTTCCTGAGAAAGCTTTCCTTTGCCAGCTAAACGTTTGCCGGAGGGCAGCAAAGTCAGCCTGCACATGAACAAGCGCCAGCAATCAGCCTTTGAACCAGAACAGCTACAAGAAACAACTTAGCCATTTTCAGGCAGCACAGACACACGAACAACCAAAAAGTAAGAACAAACAACCACATGGGCTTTCATATAAGAACCGGCTTCGGCTATGACGTGCACCAACTCAAAGAAGGACTGGATTTTTGGCTGGGCGGCATTAAGATCCCCCACACCCACGGCGCACTGGGCCACTCAGATGCAGACGTACTCATTCACGTCCTTTGTGACGCCCTGCTGGGCGCCGCCAACCTCAGGGACATTGGCTACCATTTCTCAGACAAAGACCCCAAGTACAAAGGCATAGACAGCAAAATCCTGCTGCGCGAAGTCATGCAGCTGATCAGAGAGAAAGGCTATGAGGTGGGCAACATTGACTCTACCGTCTGTCTGCAGGAGCCCAAGGTGAACCCGCACATCCCGGCCATGAAAACCTGCCTGGCAGAGGTGATGGGCATTCCTGAAGACGATGTTTCCATCAAAGCCACCACCACTGAGCAACTGGGGTTTGTGGGCAAGAAAGAGGGCGTGGCGGCCTACGCAACGGTATTAATTTACAAGCCCCAGCAGTAATCCTGTTTTAGGGCTATTTTCCCAAAAACAGGCCTAAAACAGCTAGCATTTGTTAGTTAGCCAGAAAAAAGGTAGAATTAAGGTTTAATACCAAACTACAAACTTCTTTTCATGAAAAAGCAATTGTATACGTTGGGCATGGTAGCGGCTGTACTGTCAGCGTGCTCCACCTCCCAGACGCCTACTGCTTCCACTGCAGGCACAGGTGCTACACCGTCGGCGGTGGCGGTGGGTGCCGTTTCAGCAGACCCTACCAAATACGCCCAGACCATTACGGCGGCAGACCTGGAGCGACACCTGCGGGTGCTGGCCTCAGACTCCCTGGAAGGCCGTGAGACCGGTGAACGCGGCCAGAAAATGGCGGCCGAATACATTGCCAAACACTTTAGGGCCAACGGCCTCACCGGCCCGGTGAAGACGGGCGCCAACCCATACTACCAAACCTTTGACTTGGAAAAAAGCAGCTGGGGCGATGGCTACGTGATGGTGGGCAGCAAGAAATTCTCCATGGGCAAAGACTTCTTCGTGCTGGGCGCGTCGCCGTTCCAGAATGAGGAGGCGGCGCAGCTGGTATTTGCCGGCTATGGCATTGACGACCCCGCTTATTCAGATTTCGCCAATGTAGACGTGAAAGACAAAGTGGTGGTGGTCATGGCCGGCGAGCCGAAGAAAGCCGATGGCAAATACCTCATCTCCGGCACTGACAAAATGAGCACCTGGTCACAGGACATGCGCACCAAAACCGCCGCGGCCACCAAAAAAGGCGCCAAGGCGGTGATGATGGTGATGGGTTCCACAGACGCTGAGTTCCAGCAGCTGACCCGCCGTTATGCCAGTTACCTGAACCGGCCTTCCATTGGCTTCGGCACTACGGCTAGCCAGCCAAGGGCGGCTATGCTCTATGTGTCGCCTACCATGGCGGCCAACCTGCTCTCTACCAAGCCAGAAACCCTTACCAACTACAGCACCTCTGTCACCAAAGCCGGAAAAGCCGTAGCCTCGCCTTACAAAGTGGCTTCTAACGTAAAGATCAAGACGGCCCGTAACCGCCAGCCGCTACCCACAGAGAACGTGCTGGGGTATATTGAAGGCTCAGACAAGAAAGACGAACTGGTGGTGATCAGCGCCCACTATGACCACGAGGGTATCAAAGATGGCCAGGTGTACAACGGCGCCAATGACGATGGTTCCGGCACCGTAGCCGTGATGGAACTGGCCCAGGCCTTCGCACAAGCCAAGAAAGACGGCAACGGCCCGCGCCGCAGCATTCTGTTCATTACCGTTACCGGTGAGGAGAAAGGCCTGTTGGGTTCTGAGTACTACACAGACCACCCCATCTTCCCGCTGGAAAACACCGTGGCTGACCTGAACATTGACATGATTGGGCGCCATGATTCGGCGCACGCCAGCAACCCTGACAACTTCATCTATGTGATTGGGTCAGACAAGCTTTCGTCAGAACTGCATGCCATCTCTGAGGCGGCCAACCAGAAGTACGTGAAGCTGGATCTGGATTACACCTTCAATGACCCCAATGACCCTAACCGCTTCTACTACCGCTCAGACCACTACAACTTCGCCAAGCACCGCATTCCCATTGCGTTCTATTTCAACGGCGTGCATGAAGACTACCACCAGCCCACAGATGACGTGGAGAAAATGAACTTCCGGGCCGCTGAGAAAGTAAGCCGCCTGGTGTTCTACACTGCCTGGGAGCTGGCCAACCGCAATGACCGCATCAAGGTTGACAGCAATAAGAAATAAGCGAAGCTTATTTCAGTCCTGAGTTCTGAGTCTTGAGTTCTGAGTGAAGGGATCACATTCCCACTTAAGACTCAGAACTCAAGACTCAGAACTCCTTTTTGGGCGTGCCCCTGCGGGTATGGCTATGCGCTGCAAGCCCCCGCTTACGCTGCGGGCTTGCAGCTGCTATCCCTCACGCGGAGGAGCAAAACATACGGGGTCAACAGAATTTTAGAGAAAGGAGAGGCAAGCCTCTCCTTTCTCTATTTGCAGGCATGCCTGGACGAGCAGAAGACCCATCTGCGGTATGCGGCAGAACCTTATTAACGGGAGCTGTGTTGATGGGCTACCTTCTTCAGAGCAGGCAGATTCAGTTATATACCATCTTCAATATGTATCTAAAATTTTTCTTCTCCTTTGTTTCACTCCCCCTTCTTAGCCTGCTTTGCTTTCAGGTAAAAGCACAGGAGAAGAGCGGCATTGCGTTCCAAACTAATGCATGGGCCCAAGTGCTGGAGAAAGCCAGAGCTGAACAGAAAGCGGTTTTTCTATACGCCTATACTCCCGCGTGCCGCTACTGCAGGCAAATGGAGAAAGAAGTCTTTCCTGATCAAGAGGTCTACACCTATTACAACGCCACCTTTGTCTCTTATAAGATAAACATTGAAGATGGTGCTGAGGGAACGGCTCTGGCCAAGAAATATGGCATAAATGCTTTCCCCACCTACATGTACTTTAACCAACTGGGGGAGCCCCTGCACCAAAGTGGCTCAGGCAAATCTGCCGCCGATTTCCTCTTAGACGGCAAAAATGCCTTCAACCCTCAGAAAGCCTTATTTTCTTTAAAGAGGAAGTATGAAACCGGAGACAGATCACCGGCTTTACTCTTTCATTACAGCAACGCCCTGTATTTTTACCACCAGGTAGACAGCCCCAAGGAGCAAGTTGTAGGTGAATATCTAGCCACGCAGAAACCGCAGGAGCTGACCTCAGAAGAAAATCTCCGTTACGTCTTTTCCAAAGATTTAAGTTTCCGGTCTCCGGCTACTCAGTTCTTCCTGGCAAACCAGCAATTGTTCATCCCTTTGTTTGGGCAAGAAGAAGTGCTTCAAAAAGCAGAGAAATTCATTACCAGAACAGCCAATACGGCAGGCCGGACACAGGACTTGGCCTTACAGCAGGAAGTGCAACAGGCTGTGAGAAGCTATTTCAAAGACATTCAGCGGCTCACATCGCTGGCCCAGCTATATTACCTGGGAGGCAAGCAGGAGTGGCTTGCTTACGCAAACGCCACATTGGCCCATGGGAAACGGTACGCCAGTACTGATTGGCGCACGCTCTATGAAACGGCCATTTACCTTAGCTATTTCTCAGAAGACAAAGAGGCGCTGGCAGTAGGAGCACAAATTATGCAGCAGGTAACCAAGACCCACCAGAGCTATGACAACAGCTACCTGCAGGCACGGCTTCTCCAAAAGGCAGGCAATCACCAGGCCGCGTTGCGGGTGGCCCAAGAGGCTCTCATGCTCGCCAAACAACAAGGCGAAGCCATCGCAGACGCTCAAAACCTGATTGCAGAACTACGTAAAGCTTCAAACAGTAGTAGATAACCGTATTCAATGAACCGGCGTTTTTGGCCTGTTTTCAGAAAAACAGGCCAAAAACGCATTGGGAGCAGCACCCAAACAGAGTCTGTTGAGCGGGCTGGCGCGTTGCACACGGGCCACCAAGCCTTCACCAGGACCCGTTTATATCTGGGCATTGGCTACTGAATTACGCAAAAGGTTGACTAATTTTGTAAATATCTTATCTTTCAAAAGATTGGAAGAACATCTCTTCTAACATAACAGGCAGAAAATAAATTTGGGCACTAAACTAAGACAGTTTCTGCAGGACTCAGAGAACAAGGCGTTTGACCTGGACCACCGGCAGAAAATTCGCTTCAACATAGGCAAATACAACGCCGCCGTCCAGAACGGGATGCACGCCTACCAGCACCATGAACTGGCGCGGGAACGGGCGTCTTTCCTCAAAACCCAGACCATTAACAACCTGGACAAATATCTGGTGGAGTTTGAGAACAACTTCACCAAGCGCGGCGGCAAGGTGATCTGGGCGCAGAACGCACAGGAGGCTCTCAAAGAGATTGGCGCCATTATGAAACGCAAGCGGGCCAAATCAGTGGTGAAGTCCAAATCTATGAGCACTGAGGAGATTCACCTGAACGATTTTCTGGAGAAGAACGGCATTGAGACGGTTGAGACAGACCTGGGGGAGTACATTGTGCAGCTGGCCGAGCAGCGCCCGTACCACATTGTGACCCCCGCCATGCACATGTCCAAGAAAGACATTGCTGAGCTGTTCCACAAAAAACTGAACATTCCGCTCACAGATGACGCCCAGCAGCTGGTGCTCACCGCCCGCCAACTGCTGCGTGACAAATACACCACGGCCGAGGTGGGCATCACCGGGGCAAATTTCATGATTGCAGACATTGGCGGTATTGCCGTGACAGAGAATGAAGGCAACGCCCGCCTCTCCACCACGTTCCCCAAAACCCACATTGCCATTGTGGGCATTGAGAAGCTGATCCCCAGCATGCTGGACCTGGACTTGTTCTGGCCCCTGCTCAGCACAAGCGGTACCGGCCAGAACGTGACCATCTACAACACCATACTCACCGGACCGCGGCAGCCCGCAGAAAAAGACGGCCCAGAGGAAATGTACGTGATCCTGCTGGACAACGGCCGCACCAACCTGCTGGCGCAGCCTGAGCAGCGGGAGGCGCTGAACTGCATCAGGTGCGGGGCGTGCCTGAACGTCTGCCCTGTGTACAAGAACATTGGCGGCCACACCTATGAAACCACCTATAGCGGCCCCATTGGCTCAGTGATCACCCCGCATTTGGCCGGTTTTGAGGAAAACAAGCACCTCAGCTACGCCAGCTCCCTCTGCGGCGCCTGTACCAGCGTGTGCCCCGTGAAGATCCCGCTGCACAACCTGCTCCTGCTCAACCGCAAGCAGAGCGTAGAGTCAGGCCTGGTAGACAAGAATGAGAAACTGGCGTTCCGGTTCTTCACCTACGGCATGAAAAACCGCAGGCTGATCAACTTCGCGCCGGCGGCGGTGAAGAATTTTGTGCTGCGCAAAGTACAGCATGACTCCTGGAGCATACGCAGGGAGCCCCTGCAGGCGGCCCCGCTCTCGTTCAATGAGATGTGGCGCAAGCAGCGCGGCTAAGCCCCACTTCTGGACCTTATAAAAACAAGAAGCCTTCTGAGATCAGAAGGCTTCTGCATGTACAATAGGAGGTTTGGAAAATGCACCACCCGTTTCTGGGCTGGTTTTGTAAAAACAGGCCGAAAACAGGAACTGTTCAAGAGCATGTTTAATGTTGGGCCCATCTGCGAAAACAGCCTGAGCAAGGTTCTGCCACGGTGTTTCTGAGCCGCATACGGGTGGTATGACACGTGAGCTCTTCATAGAGTTCTGCAGCACAGAAGACTGACTGGCAAAGGCTCTAATATCTCTTTACGCTCTTGCCCTTGCGCAGCTTCATATTTTTACCGGACTTTGACTTCTTCGCCTTGGGTTTCTTGTTCTTCTTCCCAAAGATTGAGCCTACCTTTTCAACTGAAGCAGTTGTCTCCCGCGCCATAGCGTCTGGGGCAAAAGAAAAAGCAAAGGCTGCCATCAATACGCTGAGTAATGTTTTTTTCATAGTTGTACCAGAGGTTAAATAAACAGATTACAGCTCTTGTATACGCTCCCTTTACAACTATGATCACACAATTACATCAACAACTTGCTAATTATCAAAAACTTAACATAAAAACATAGCTATATAAGACTGCAGGAATTACAGTTTTTTCAGCGCGATCAGCAACTGGTCAACGTCTGCCTCAGACACTGCCGGGAAATTGGCAATCCTGATCTGCCGGTCTTTGAACGCCCCGTACCCAGACCCTACCACCAAGCCCTGCGTTTTCAAGGCAGTGATGACTTCGGCCGCAGGCCTGCCTTCTACATTGGCTACCACTACCGTGGGTGACCTGTGTTGCGGCTTCTGCACAAACGGCGAGAACAGGGCACTCTCCTCCAGAAACGAATAGAGCTTTAACGCCTTGGCCTCTGTTTCCTGCCTGATCACCGCAATGCTCTTGGCCAGCAGGTCTTCCACCACGTGGGCCAGTAAGTAAATTCCCAGCACATTGGGAGTGCACGGCGTCTGGAACTGCGTGTACTGCTCTTGCAAAGAAGCAATGCTGTAGTGCCCGCCGGTATACTGCTGCCCCTCCAGTTGGGCGGCTTTCTCGCGGCAGCGTTCGTTCACCAGCCACACACCCAGCCCGGCCGGCAACCCAAAGCCTTTCTGCACTGAGAAAAACGCCATGTCTACTTTTGAAAAGTCCAGTGCCGCGTAGGGCGCGCCAGACACCATGTCAACGCTCAGTAATGGCTCCGGGAAATAGGTACGCAGGGCGTGAATGTCCTGCACCGGCATGCACACGCCCGAGCTGGTTTCATTCTGGGTGATGGCCAGCAGCTCTGCCTCCTGCGGTACCGCCAGGGCGTCAATGTCAAACCCTTCGCCAAACGGCACTTGCACCGCTTGGGCCTGGCGGCCCAGCCATTGCGCGTGGCTCAGGTATTTTTTAGAGAAGGAGCCGTTCACCAGATGGAAGGAAGATTGGGCGGTCAGGTTTTGCAGGCTCCGTTCCCAGATCTCAGTGGCTGAACCGGTGAAGTAGATGGCATAGCCCTGGGGCAGGTTGAACAAAGCGCGCAGCCCTTCATCTGCCTTTCTGTACAGATCCTTAAACGCCTGACTCCGGTGCGACAGGGAGAACACCTGTTTGTCTAAACCATTCTGTAAATGCTGCGCCACCGTGGGGTACAACTGCGCCGGACCGGGAGTAAAGTAAACAGGTGCCATTCTTTAATTAATGAGTGATTGGGTGAAGGAGTGATTAAGGGAATGTAAGAAGCTGTTTTCGGGCTGTTTTTCTAAAAACAGCCCGAAAACAGCTTGAATAATCTTCAATATTTCTGCCCTCTTGGAAAGATCTTGTGAGCAGCCTAGGAAAACCAATGAAGTAAAGCCTTTACCGTTCGCCCACCAGATCCCTTTCAGTGATGGCAGAGAATTCTTAGTACAGCGCGCGGGACCTGATGGTGTCTGCAATCTGCTTCAGCTCTTTGGTCACGGAGCGGTTGTAGCTGGTGTCAACGTCTGTGATCACGTACCCAATGGTCTCATTGGTTTTCAGGTACTGGCCCAGGATGTTGATGTTGTTCTCAGCCAACACGTTGTTGATCTTGGCCAGGATGCCCGGTACATTGCGGTGAATGTGAATGAGGCGGTGCGCGTTGCGCAGCGCCGGCAACTGCAGGTTAGGGAAGTTCACGCTGTTGTAAGAGCCGCCGGTGTTGATGTAGTCAATCATCTTAGACGGCACATACTGCGCTATGTTCTCCTGCGCCTCCTCGGTGCTACCGCCAATGTGCGGGCTCAGCAGCGTGTTGGGCAAGCCTCTCAACGCAGACTCAAATTGCTCCTGGTTGTTCTTGGGCTCATACGGGAACACGTCTACGGCGCAGCCCCTGATCTTGCCACTCTTGATGTTGGCCGCCAGGGCGTCAATGTCTACCACGTGGCCGCGGGCCAGGTTCAGGAACAGCACGCCGGGCTTCATCTTGTCAAATTCGGCGGCGCCGATGATGTTTTTGTTGTCTGGGCGGCCGTCTACGTGCAGGGTCACAATATCAGCAAGGCCCAGAAGTTCATCCAGCGTAGCGCAGACTTTGGCGTTGCCTAGCGCCAGCTTGTCTACCACGTCATAGAAGTAGACCTCCATGCCCAGCCCTTCAGCGAGCACAGAGAGTTGGGAGCCTATGTTGCCGTAGCCAATGATGCCTAGTTTCTTGCCTCGTATTTCGTTAGAACCCTTAGCTGATTTGTCCCACTCGCCCTGGTGCATGCGGTTGCTCTTCTCCACAATGCCGCGGCTCAGCAGGATGATCTCGCCAATGGCCATCTCTACCACGCTGCGGGTGTTGCTGTAGGGTGCGTTGAACACAATGATGCCGCGCTCAGTGCAGGCGGGCAAGTCAATCTGGTTGGTACCTATGCAGAAGGCGCCCACGGCTAACAGCCTTGGGGCAGCGGCAATGGCTTTGGCCGTGAGCTGCGTCTTAGACCTGATGCAGAGAATAGAGACGTCATGCAGTTGGGCGCACAGTTCGTCTTCCTCCAGGGCACCGGCCATCACTTCTACATTGTAGCCTTCCTGCCTGAACATTTTAATGGCCTGCTCATGTATGCCCTCCAGAACCAGCACCTTGATACGGTTCTTGGGGTAAGACAGGGCACTGGGCAGTTTGTTCACGTACAGGAACTCGTCCAGACTTGGCGTGATGTGGTCTGCTTTGCCTACCACACTGTCACGGCTTACATTCTCAGTGAAGGCGTAGAATTTATCAGCAATGCCGGCTTCCTTTATTTCCCAGTCAGTGTAGCCGTCGCCAATCACGTAGACTTCACCCGGCAGGTTCAGGCTTTTGATCTGCTTGGCTTTGCCTTTGTTCTGGGTGAGCACGTTGTTGCGGTCAAACCCCGTGATGTTGCCCGCCTCATCAAACACAAAGGAGTTGGCAAACACATTCTCGGGCTTCACGCCCAGCTCGGCCACAATGGGCACAATGAATTCCTTAAACCCGTTGGAGATGATGTAAATATCATCTTTGAAGGTCTCAAAGAAGGCTTTGTTCAGTTTGAAGGACTCAGAGATCTGGCCTTTCAGGTGGCTGATCAACGAGTGAATATGGGTCTGGTTGGCGTGCAGCAGGGCCAGCCGCTGCTCCAGTGAATCTACCAGCGGCAGCTCACCCTCCATGCCCAGATCAGTGATGCGCTGGATCTCGGCCAGGGTCTTTTGGCGCTGCTCCGGGTCTGGAATGCAGATATTACAGAGTTCGTCAAGGGCTTCTACCTTGGTGAAGGTGCTGTCAAAGTCAATGATGAAATGCTTGTGCGTACTCATTGGAATGTTTTTTTGGCATTGGCTACAGGAGAAAAGCCCCTACAGCCCTCCTCTCAGGAGGAAAACGAAATAAGGCCCCAATATCGGGCACTGAATTGTTAAATAAAAAGCGTTTTTGGCTTGTTTTTGGTAAAACTGCTCCAAAACACTTATAAATTTCTAAAAGCCCTCAGGAACAGCCGCCTCGCTCCCCGTTGAGCAAGAACTGCGGAAGCCGGGGGAGCGAAACCTGTTTCACCTAAGCACAGCCCCAGCGTTCCCCTTCCTGACTTGAACAATGGTTGCTGAGACAGCCCTCTTTTTACTCTTGCTGTTACCTCAAATTATACATGCGTTCAGCAGGGGGAGCTTAAGAAAACCTGTACCCTGGTAGAGAACGTAGAGAAAACAAAGGTTAGTTTTGCTTTCGGCCTGCCAAGGCTTCATTTTCCAGGCGGAAAAGAGCGGAAAAGAGGCAATTTTCTGGAACTTTCCTGACAAGCTTTTACCCGATTTACTTTTTTTTGCAAATGTGTTAATATTTGTTGTATATTGTTGCAACTAAACCAATAAAAAGTTTTAAATTTTAATAATTTCACAATGATTTTTTTTATACCTTAGCAGTTCAATAAGAACCGTTGATTTTTATTGTTGAATTGTTAAAAAAAGACCTTTAGAATGGCTCAAAATTCCGAAATTGATATTTTAGATAGAAGAATCCTATCCATGCTGATGCTGGATGCCACCAGAGCGTACACAGACATTGCCAAAGAACTTCAGGTTTCTGGCGGTACCGTACACGTGCGCATGAAGAAGCTGGAGGACCTTGGTGTCATTAAAGGCTCGCACCTCTTCATCAACCCCAACGCGGTAGGGTATGACATCTGCGCCTTCATAGGTATTTTCCTGGAGAAAGGGTCTGCGTACCAAACGGCGGTGACCGCCATGCGCCAGGTACCGGAGATTGTGGAGATGCACTACACCACCGGCCAGTGGAGCATGTTTGCCAAAATCATCTGCCGTGACACCCTTCACCTGCGGGAAGTACTCAATGAGAAAATCCAGGCGGTAGAGGGAGTGGAGCGTACAGAGACCTTTATCTCCCTGGAAGAGAGCATCACAAGGCAGGTAAACATTCTTTAATTCACTGAGAGTCTTCCAGACGTTGGGCAGGAGCCAAAACTATGCTATCTTTCATGGCCGGTGCCACAAGTAGGCCCGCAAAGTTATGAGCGAAAGATTCAGTTGGATTTCAGGCAGCCTGGCACAGACGGTTCTGTCTTTTCTAATAGTGGCCTTAAGCGCCTGTGGTGCCCCAGACACATCAGAAAAGGTGACTCTCCCCAAGAAGCAGGCGCGCAAGGTGGCGGTCATTGCCCACCGCGGCGCCTCTGGCCTTGCCCCAGAAAACACGCTGGCGGCCATCAGAAAAGCGCTGGACACTGAAGCAGATTTTATTGAGGTAGACGTGCACCAGAGCAAAGACGGCCAGGTAGTGGTTATTCATGACGCCACCGTTGACCGCACCACCAACGGCACTGGCGCTGTTGCCAATCTCACGCTGGCACAGCTGAAAGAACTTGACGCAGGCAGCAAACATGATTCTTCCTTCACTGGAGAGCGTATCCCCACCCTGGCGCAGGTGCTCAAGCTGGTAAAAGGCAAGAAAAAGCTGCTCATTGAGCTTAAGAAAGGCGAAGACGACTACTACCAGGGGTTGGAAGACAATACCCTCCGGCTCATCAGGGAACACCGCGCCGATGATTGGACGGTGCTCCAATCCTTTCATGACCCCATTTTGGAGCGCATCTGGGCCGCCGACTTTGTGATCCCCACCCACAAGCTTATAGTAGGCAAAATCCCCTTTCTGCCCGTCTACATTGACCATGAATTGAAGTTTGGCGGGTTTGACAGGTATTCCAAAGCCGCCTCTATCAACGTGCACCGCTACTTCGCCTCCAAATCCTTTATCCGGTCACTCCACAACCAAGGCTTCAAGACCTTTATCTGGACCGAAGACAAACCCCAAAACATAAGAGAACTCTATGACATGGGTGCCGATGGCGTAATGACCAACCACCCGGAACTGGTAGAACGCCGTTAGCGTTTCTGGCCTGTTTTTCAAAAAGTAGGCCGAAAACGGAAAGAAGGCTGCTTCTAAATGATGAGTTGACACACTCATGCTGGCAGCGAGGCGGCGGCACCTGCGTTAAACCTGGCTCTCTTCCCCAAGGAGGCAGGCCCGTTAAGTTCTACTAGAAAAGAGGCCGCTCTTCCGGATTTGCAATCCGGAAGCAGGTACTGAGGGAATTTGAAATCCCCGGCCCTCTTCTCTCTTGGCTCCTGTAGCGCGGATTACAACTCCCGAACAGCGGAGACCTTAACGGGGAGTCATCTGGAATACGTGCTATCTGCTGGTGTACACATCCCGCTACAGAGAGGGAGTGCCCGCATTGTACTGAAGCAACGTCTGGTCCATAGCAAGATTATAACCTGAAAAAACGCTTGTACACCAGAAATTGGCAGGAAAGAAAAGCCGTTTTTGGCCTGTTTTCAGAAAAACAGGCCAAAAACGGCTTCTTTACTTATTCTTCGGCGGTGCCGGAAAACTGGTTAGAACCCGTAGCCAACCCTGAGGCCGGAACCAATCTTCTCCCGCTCCTGAAAACCGGTAAAGAAGTCAACCCGGAACACTTTGAACAGGTGCTCCAGCCCCACGCCCACCTCCAGATAATGCCCGGCAGCGGCCGTGTGCAGGTAGTTCACGCTGCCCACTTCCTGCCATTTCAACTTCCGCAACAGCGGCACCTTGTTCAGGATAAAGCCGTTGAAGTGGTGGCTGTAGTGCGCCTCTACGTAGGTCTTAGAGGTGCTGTAGCGGTAGTAGTCCAGCAGCTGAAAGCCGCTGAAGTCGCCGGACAAAATGGTACGGTTGCCCTCAAAGTGCCGGAAATCCATGAAGTAGAGCTGTTTCTTGCGCCAGAACGTGCCCACGTTGGCCGAGTAGCTGCTGGTTCCCAGCAAACCCAGCTGCAGGTTGTCGCTCACCCCGAAACTCACAAAGTCATAGTCCGCATCGCTGCCCAGCACCCCGGAGATAGCTTTGCGGTAGGTCAGGTTCAGCACCGGCCACCTGGAGCCGAGGTTGATTTTGCGGTCTGGGTGTGAGATGTACTGCTGGTCCGGACGGTATGACAGGCCCACCACCGCCGTCAACGCCTGGTGTCGGGGGAAAGCGGTGCCGCCCACTTCGGCGTTCACCGGCTCATTGGGCGTGAATTCCTTGCGGTCATAGTCGCGCCAGGTGTAATCAGTAGTATTGTAGAGCATGCTGCGCTGTGAGAAGTCTACCAGAAACGAAGCCGACAGCCCGTTGACCAGCTCGCGGTTGTGCCACAGGCGCAGGTACTCCTTCTGGTAGAGCTTCTGGTAATTTTCTTCAGCCAGCAACGTGTTGACGGTGTTGGTGAACGGCGTGATGGGCTCGGCGGCATTGAACTGGCTCACAAAGCGCCCGCCCTCGGCCCCAACAGACCGGCGGTTTATCAGGTCATAGTTGTAGGCGGCGCTCAGCTTGGCCTGCAGTTTCTGGTTCTTGAACCCGTACCTAATGGTGGGCGAAATGCTGTAGCTGCGGCGGTCCTCAAAACGTTTAGAATAGCCAATGCGCAGGTTGCCCACCAGCCCCTCCACGGTGTTGTACTGCCAGATTCTGGTGATGGGGTCTATGCTGAAACTGGTGCGCTCAAATGAATTTCTATAGGTGTAGCCGCCCAGAAACAGGTTGGAGAGCGAAAACTCATTGTTCTTCTTGTCCAGCGAATCTTTGTACGGCTTTGACTCCTTAATGACCTGCAGGCTGTCTTTGGTGTGGTAATCTACCACCTCTTCCTGCGTAAGCGGCACCGGCCGTATGGCGGCCCAATAGGCGCTGTCCCGCTCATTAGAGTTTTTCTCTATGGCCAGTATCTCTTTCTTCTTGAAGAACTCCTCGTCGGGCACGGCATCGGCGGGCGCCGAATTTTGCAAGGCCTTGCGCTCTTTTCTGGTAGGTTTTCTGGGCTGGGGAGCCGCCGCCACTACGGCTGGTTTTTCCGGCGCAGCCGATGGGGCAACGGGTGCCGCCGCAGGCACCGGAGCGGGCTGGGGCACAAACGAGGCCGGTTTTACGCGGTACTTACTGTAGACGGCGGTGTAGTAGCCGTTGCCCTTGAACCCGTAACCCTCCACGTCAAACAAAAACTTCTGCGACTGCAGCACCCACACGTTGCCGGGGGCGGGCGTGAATTGCTGGGTCACGCGCAGGGTGTCTACAAACTCAATCTGCTGGTCTTTGGTCACAAACAGGTTCAGGCTTTGCAAGCGCCAGGAGCCTTCCACAATGTAAATATAGCCGGTGAAAACCGGGTCGTGCTTGCGGCGCGGCGTGACCTTGATGCGGTGAATCTGGTGGCCGTTGTTGGTGCTGGTGCCCATGAGCTCATAGCGGTAGAATAGCATGGCATTATTCGCCAGCGGCGATATAAAACCCCGTTCGTTCACGCCGTTGGCCTTGATAAGGTTTTGGTAGAAGTTCACCGTGAAATCTGACGCCTGGTTCCAGCTGAACGCCCGGCTGTTGCCGCTCACCTTAGACGAAATCATGCGCTCGCGGTACTTGTTGGGCTGCAGGAAATGCAGCTCAGACACCGACTCTGACAAATACAGAATGCCCGGCTTGAGCCCCGCCGGCACTTTAATCACGCCCAGCACCCGCTTGGGCACGTTAATCAGCCGCTGCAAGCCCTTCACGTACACCTGCGCGCTGTACTGCTGAATCTCCTTGAGGTGGTAGTTGCGCTTAGCAATGGCCTGCTCCATGATGCCGTACGCCGGGTCTTTGCCGCTCAAACTCACCCGCACCTCGTTCAGGTTGTAGACATCTGGCTGCAACTGCACGTTGAGCTCCAGGGGCTTCTGGTCGTCGTCCTCCGGAATCTCCACCGTCCTGCTCTGCGTCTTGTAGCCTATGTACTGGAACACCACCGTGTGCTTGCCCGGGGCTATGGTAAACTGGTAGTTGCCCTGCTCGTTGGTGGTAGAGCCGTCGGTGGTACCTTGAATGTAAACCGTGGCAAACGCCAGTCCCTCGCCTTTCTCATCGGTGACTTTGCCTTTGAGGGTGCCCGCCTGTACGCCTGCGGCGATGAGACAGCAACAGAAAAGTAACAATACCTTCGGCCAGGGCCGATGTAAGGGAAGAAAAAGAGACGCAGACGAGGGCATAGAACGTGGGTTTGCAGGATAACGAAGCAAGTGTTGTTTCAAGCATACGACAGTATTCAGAAACAATAATATTCAGGCAGAAATGCAGCGCTTAGCTTAGTAGCTGGTTGACAGAGCTGTAAATTACGAATTAGCGCAGAGCCTTACTTTCCTATTTTTTATAACAGGAACTAATCATGGCGCAAGCGTCCGCTTGTGCCGGCGTTTTTGGGCTACTTTCCAGAAAACAGGCTAAAAACAGACATCAACAAAATCTGGGTTTGAGCCCATCTAGTTTTCTACTAGCGCTAACCTTCCTTCCTATAATCTCCAGCTTTAATATTTCGCATAGCTAATTCCTTCCTTCCCCACATTTGTCCTTCTGGAAGAATCTAGTGGAAAAACTAGAAAAGTGTTTCCCAGACCGTGGCTACCGTGCGCCCACAAGTTCCTTTCAGGATGACAGAGAGAGTGTAAGCTTTTTCCAGCATCCTTGGCAGCATTCTTTGCAGCGGCACAAGCGGACGCTTGCGCCATATATTGCCAGGATTTTCTACCCTGAACTTTTCCAGCAACAATTCCTACCTTTTACACAACTTCCGTTTCCGGTCTGTTTTTCCCAAAAGATGCCAAAAACGGCTACGCGGTTGCCTGGGCTTCTTCTCGTTTGCGCAAGGTTCTGCTGTACTGTAGGTTCAGGATCACACCCAGCAGCACCAGCGCAATGCCCAGATACGAGTAGAGATGGAATGTCTCGTTGAAAAACACGAACCCCAGCCCCAGCGCGTACAGAATACCAATATAGTTGAGGTGCGCCACCCGCGCCAGCTTCTCTACCTGATAACTCCGGGTCATGAAGTACTGGCCCAGCTGCGTGAGCAAACCTATGAGAATGAGCCAAATCCAATCTTCGGGCTGCGGCGGCACCCAGTCAAACAGGCAAAATACCAATGACAGCGGCAGAGACACCAGCGGGAAATAGAACACAATCACCAGCGGGTGCTCGGTCTCGCTCAATTTGCGCACCGAGTTATACGCCACCCCCGACAGAAACGCGCTCCCCACGCCAATGAGCAGATAATACCACGAGATGCGCGTATCTACCCCCTCAATTACCAACACCCCCGCAAACGATAGCAGAAAGAATACCCATTGCCACGGCTTCACCTGTTCCTTGGCCACGTACACGCCCAGCACCGCCGTAAAAATGGGCGCCAGGTACTGAATGGTCACCGCCCCCGCCAGCGGAATATTCTGCAACGTGGTATAATACAACAGCAAGGAAAAGCCGCCCGCCAGTCCGCGGGTGATGAGAATGCCTTTGCGGGTGCCCCACGGCTTCACATTGGCCCGGCGCAGCATGCCGTAGCTCAGCACCAACGAGATGACAGACCGGAACAGCACTACCTCCATGGGCGGCAAATGCGACAGGAACTTCACGCACACGTTCATGAGGGCGAAAAAGAACGTAGACAACAGCATAAACTGGACACCCTTGGTCATGGCGGTAAGCGGTAGGTAAAATGCGGGGGCAAAGGTCGGGGATTTCTCTAAAGGCACCGCGCCCCGTTCGGTATTTCCTTCGGCCGTGGGCCGAAAAAAGCAAACTGTTTTTGCCTACTTTTGGTTTATAGAAAAGCACCCGCTGCCATTTCTAACGTACCATTTGCCTGTGTTCTCACCCAAGAAAAAGAAGACGTATACCCCCAAAGAGGCGCTCCCCAAGATTGCCGCCTACTGTGCCTACCAGGAGCGCACGCAGAACGAGGTGCGCACCAAGCTGCTAGACTACGGCTTGGACTTTGACGAGGCCGATGAGATTATCATCCGGCTCACGCAGGAAAAACTGCTGGACGAGGAGCGGTATGCGCAAGCCTTTGTGCGGGGCAAGTACGGGCTGAAGCGATGGGGCCGCCGCAAAATACACCTCGGGCTCAAGGCGAAAGGCATTTCAGACTACTGCATCAAAAAAGGCCTGCAGGAAATTGACCCAGACAACTATTGGGAAAACCTGCTGCACCTGCTGGAGAAGAAAAACGCCTCAGAAACCGAACGCAACCCGCTGGCCCGTAAACAGAAAATTTTGTATTTCCTGCAAAGCAAAGGCTATGAACTGGATTTGATTCAGGATGCTATGCGGGAGTTGGGTATTTAATGTGCTAATGGGTTAATGTGCTGATGTGCTATTCCATCAATTTGGAAATGAGGAAATGTGGAGATTTGAAAATGGCCCAAAGTGCGTTTCTGCCCTATTTCCTGGGAATCAAGCCGGAAAAGTAATCAAATGCTTAGAACCCAGCGGCCCTTACAATACCAATAATTCCAACAAGTATCCAGAAAACATTAAGCAGTGTGTAGGCTTGGTCTTTCTTCAAAACGGAGCACCAGGAAAGTAGTATAGCGTCAAAGGTATTAAAAATCCAGACAAAGAGGAAGGGGCTGGCCGGGCCCAACCAACTTACCAACGTAAAGCTGATAATACGCATGCTCACGCCTACCATTTCCAGGGTTTTGAGGTGGCGGTAAATGAAATTGTTTATGTTCTGCATTTCGCCTCAATATTAGGGAAAGGCCGTTTCTTGAAAAAGCCCAGACCTTATTTTGTGGCTCATTACTTAGCAGAAGCGTGAATGGAATTCAGCAATTATTACCGCTTCTTCGGCACGGGCGGGGCGGCCATGGTTTCACGGGGCATGAGGTATACCTTGCGGCCGGTCATGTTTTCCAGCATGGGCTTCAGGATTTTCTCGGCGTTGATAGAGGTTTGCTTTAAGATGCCGCTGTTCAGGGCCGCCTGCTTCACGTTGGCCTCGGCGTATTTGTAGCCTTCATCTACCAGATCTGCGTCCTGAAAGTAGGTATTCTCTTTGCTGAAGACTTTGGATTGGGTGTGGTCAATGCGGTAGTAGCAAATCTCTGGCGCGGGCAGGCTCACGTGCAGCACCGAGTCCCCTATGAACTGCAAATCACTTTCCTGGAGCTTCTGCAGGTCAATGCAACCTACGGCCTCGCCGCCTACAATTAAAGCCACTTTAGAGTCGGGCAGAAACCGGGACACTTCTTTTTTGTACTCCACTACGTCTTTGAAGTTGAAGCGCACCAGCTCCAACTTGCCCATTTCCTCTATCTTGGTGAGAATGGTGTTGTGGGTCACTTCCACCTCAGGCTCCTGCTTGGGGAAAAGCAACTCTTTGATGGGTCCCTGGCAGGCACGCCACCCAAAGAACGCCACCAGAAACAGCAATAACCACGGAATGAGCTTACGGAGGATATACAGGAATTGCATCAGGTCTAAATAAGGTTTCTTCTATATAAGCGAAAACCGTTCCGAAAGTTGCCTTTGCCGTTTCTGGCATGTTTTGGCGAAAACAGGCCAGAAACGCTGGGTCCGGAAGTATTTCGTACTTTTACTGTACGGGCTAAAAAATGAAGAATAAAGAATTAGTTTGTAAAGGACTGCTGTTCATAGGCTGGCTGGCGCTGCAGGTTTTCCTGTATGACCATTTCGGCGTACGGATTGTGTATGACAGCCACCGGTTTATCAAGTTCACTACCCAGCTGGTGCAGGAACAGCCGGTGACCAACCCCCATGTGCTGCGTTATCTGGGTTATCCTATTTTTTTGTTCCCTTTCTTGAAGGCTGGCTTAACTTTCCAGTGGGTGGTGTTGGTACAGGCGATTTTCTCAGGAATAGCGGGCGCGTTGCTTTACAAGGCAGCTGCTGCCTTAACCCAGAATTTCCGGATAGCCACCATCGCCGCAGCGCTATTTCTCTGGAACCCAGACTTGCAGGCGTACAACTTCTATATCTTAACCGACTCGCTTTTCATTAGTTTAACTACTATTTGCCTGTGCCTTACCCTGCTCCCTAAAAGCCGCTTCCTGTGGGGAGTTTTCATGGCGGCTATTGTTTGGGCCACGCTGGTGAGGCCCAACGGATTCCTGGTCCCCGTCACGGTAGCCGTCTACTTTTTACTGGAGAAGAAGCCTTTTGCCGCCTTCAATAAATGGACAGTAGCCGCAGTAAGCCTAGTGGCAGGCGGTTTCCTGCTCTGGGTATTGGACCGGTTTCTGTTGCCTACGTTTGGCTTGATGCACACCTATGAGCGCGGCGACATCATTTTTGGGTATTATGAGATTCTGGTCAACCAATACCACCAACCGCAGATTCCTCCGGTGTCCTCTTCACGGTTACAGGAGCTGGCGTGGTTCATTACCCACAACCCCATTTATTTTTTAGCGGTGGCTCTGCTCAAAGGCTTTTTCTTTTTGATTCACGCCAAACCTTACTATTCGCTGGGGCATAACATGGCCATTGTGTGCTTTTTGATGCCCATTTACGTTTTCGCCTGGCTTGGCTTCCGGAAGTCTGGTTTCACGAGAGCCCAGAAAGCGCTCCTGCTCATACCGGTTTTACTGCAACTAGGCATTACCATGCTTACAGTGGAAGATTGGGACGGGCGGTGGCTCTATCCGGTTTTGCCGCCTATTTTTCTTTTAGCGGCTCTTGGGGGCTGGTCGTACCTCTCCCGGTTTCTAACTTCTTCGGCCCGTGCTCAGTAACCGTTCAGACTTCTGGTTTTCCGGACAGCAACTCCGCCCGGCGGCACTTACCTTTCTGCCGTTTTTGGTTTGGGGGCTGTTGCAGGTGCTGCTGTACATCAAGTTCGGGGTGCAGGTTCCCAGAGATGCCCAGGCGCGTTTTATTCCCTATGCCCAGGAGATTGTCCAGCATTTTCAGTATGAACCGGGGTTGAACATACGGTATGCCAGCTATGCCACCCTTATGGCTGCTTTTCTAAAGGCGGGGCTCCCGTTTGGTTTTTTGATTGGGTTTCAAGTGCTGCTGTCGGGTTTGGCTCTTTATTTGGTGCAGCGCATGGTGGCCGCGTTCACCAATAGCCGACTGTGCGCAGCGGTAGCGGCACTTTTAGTGGCTTCCAGCCAGGACATGCACCAGTGGAATTTCTATATGCTCACAGAATCTGTCTTCACCAGTTCCCTCATCTTCTGCCTGGCTACGCTGGTTCTTATTAAGAACCGCGTGTATCTGTGGTTCAGCCTGCCACTGTGGCTTTTTACATGCTTTGTTAGACCCAACGGGTTTATCATAGTAGCCGCGGCGGCCGTCTACTTCTTCACTTCCTTTTACATGAAAGCGACTGCCGCGCAGCGGAGGCTCTTTTGGATTGGCGTTGGCGCAACGGGTATTGTATTA
Organism: Rufibacter ruber; assembly: GCF_014138425.1. NCBI lineage: Bacteria > Pseudomonadati > Bacteroidota > Cytophagia > Cytophagales > Hymenobacteraceae > Rufibacter > Rufibacter ruber. The sequence goes on along the minus strand of NZ_JACJIQ010000008.1, from coordinate 25,442 downwards.
CTACTGGTCATCAACCAGCTTCTGGGGCCTTTTACGTTGGTAGAAACCTATGCGCGCGGTGAGGTAATTTACGGCACGTATTATTCCCCCCTCACCCCGCCCGGCTCTTCTTTTTTTTACCGGATTACCCCGCCAGACACCTTGCAAATGCCCCCAACCCAGGCACCCGCGCTGCAAAAGCTGTTCCTCTTCTTCTGGCACAATCCTGTTTACAGCCTGAAGCTGGCGCTGGCCAAGGGGTTCACTTTCCTGATATTTGCCAAGCCGCATTTCTCTAAGCTCCACAATTTTCTCATTATCGCTACCGTATACCCCTGTTACTTATTAACCGTAATGGCGTTGCGCAGAAGAAAAAATCTTCCCATCACACTGACCTTACTCTCTGTCATTGGACTACAGACGGTCATGGTGATGTTTACCGTAGAAGACTGGGACTGCCGCTTCACCGCTCCTATTCTCCCTTTTGTTTTCATGCTGGGTGCAATGGGCATAAAAAGTATTTGGGGAGAAAAACTACCCCATTGGGACAGCATCACCACCAACGGTAATAAGCTATAGCACCGGCCACTCCAGCCTATACCGCTCCTTATACCCTTTCCAGCCTTGCTGGCCGCCGGTATGCACTGCCACGATCTTGGTGCCTCTGGCAAAATAATCTTTTTCAATGAGGTCAAACACGCCAAACAGCATCTTCCCGGTGTAAACGGGATCTAGCAGAATGCCGTGCTGAGTGTGGAAACCTTGAATAAAACCCAAGAGCTCAGGCGTATGTTTGGCGTAACCGCCGAAGTGGTAGCTTGTCTGTAGTTCCCAGTTCACATAGCGCCGGCCACTATAGGCTTGTACCAGCTCCGTTACTTCTTCTTGCAGGAAATTGCCGCCTTTCAAGGCTGGGAAACCGATCACTTGCCCCTTCCCTGCCGCGCCTGCCACAATGCCTGCCAAGGTGCCGCCCGTTCCCGCCGCTACGCAGAGCACGTCCCACGGCTCTATCATTTCTGATACAATTTCAGTGCAACCTTTCACGGCCAGCAAATTGGTGCCGCCTTCCGGGAGCAGATACTGTTTTGGAGCTGTTTTCAGGATTTCAGCCTGAAAACGCACGTCATGGCGCAGGCGGTATTCAGAGCGGGAAAGGTAGCGCAGCTGCATGCCGCAGGCGGTGGCGTTTTGGAGCGTGGGGTTGAGCGGCAGCGTTTCCTCTCCACGTAGGTAGCCCAACGTGGCAAAGCCGAATTCCTGACCCGCGGCGGCTACGGCGGCAATGTGGTTGGAAAAGGCTCCCCCAAAGGTGACCAGGGTCTCACAGTTCTGCTCCCGCGCGGCCAAAAGGTTGTAGTTTAGTTTGCGCCATTTGTTCCCCGGGATGGTGGGGTGCAACAGGTCTTCGCGCAGCACCGACAGCTCTACGCCTTTCTCTGTAAGCAGCGGGTCTGACAGCGGTTGCAGAAGAACAGTTGCAGGCACCATTTCTACGGTTATTTGGCTAGGTTTAGAATTCTGAAGGCTCCACGGGCTACCAGCAGAAACACCACTGTTCCTATCACCAAATCTGGCACCGCTGAAAGGGTGAAATACACCAGCAATCCGGCCAAAATCACCCCCAGGTTAGCAATCACATCATTAGAGGTAAAGATAAAACTGGCCCTCATGTGCGCCTCCTGGCTCTTAGACTTTTGCAAAAGGTACAGTGAAACAGAGTTCCCCAGCAGGGCAAAAAACGCAACACCCATCATTACTTTAAAATCAGGCATGGCTTCAGCGCCCAGAAACCGGCGCACCACTTCGGCAAAGCCTAGCAAGGCCAGTACCAACTGAAAATAGCCGCTCAGCCGGGCAATGCTTTTTTTACGGACTGTAGTACCGCCTACTGCCCAAAGGCTTAAACCATATACCAGGGCATCTGCCAGCATGTCCAGAGAATCTGCCATCAAGCCCATAGAATGAGCCAGAAAGCCGGCAGTCATTTCTATCACGAAGAAAGCGGCATTGATACTGAGCACCAGCCACAGCAATTTCTGTTCTCCTTCTGGCACGGGGGCCGGTGGGGTTGGTTCAGCAGAAAGCTCAGTGTGGAGCAACCGGGCTCCCAGCCCTAAAGATGACAGGTCCTTAGTAATGGGAGCCACCTCAGAGGTGTGCCAAACGGTCAGTTCCCGCTTAGGTAAATCAAACTCCAACAGTTTGACAGAAGGGTGCCCGTCCAGCTTCATTCTCACCATCTGCTCCTCTGCGGCGCAGTCCATTTGCGCTACGTGAAAGGTTGATTTCTGCATACCCGTTCTATGGTTAGTCTTCTCCTGATACCGCTAAAACCGTAAAAGAAAATTGCCGTTTTCGGCCTGTTTTTCTGAAAACAGGCCGAAAACGGCAGCTTATATCAACGTAAAATTAAACCGTCTCCCGCTTCCGGCGGAAGCCGTACACCACAGCTCCCAACACACCCGCCAGAACCAGCATCGAGGAGATCAAAGCGCCAGTGTTGCCTAACTCATACTCTTCAGGCTCAAATTTGAACTCAATGGTGTGCTGACCGGCGGGCACCTGCATGGCGCGCAGGATGTAGTTGGCTCTGAAATGGTCTACCGGTTTGCCGTCTAAGTATGCTTGCCAGCCGTCTTTGTAGTAAATCTCAGAGAAAACCACCACCCCCGCTTGCGCGGCATTGGCGGTGTACTTGAGGTAGTTGGGCTCATACTGCACCAGTTGGATGGTGGAACCAGCGGCAGGATAGTTACCGGCTTTCACGTTCGGGAATTTAGAGACGTCAACAATGGCCTCGGTAGCGGCATGGAACGTTTTCAGGCCCGTTAGTTCTTCGTCTGGTGAGTTCACCGCCCGCACTTCCTGGATAAACCAGGCGTTGCCCAGGTAGCCCGGAATGATCTGCACCGGCTGTTCCGGATTTCCGGTGATGGCGTACTTGGCATTGAGCATGTTCAGCACCTGCATGTTGCCCTGGGCGATGTGGTTCTCAATCACGTCTTGGTAGCGGCGAAGCTTCGCCCCGTGGTACCCGCCAATAGATTTATGGAAGTACGAAGCGCGGGCGTCATTAAACGGATTCTGCACATCATAAACGCGGTAGCTCAGGCTGGTGTCCTGCAAAATGGCCTGATCTGCCGGCGTAGGGGCTAAAGTAGCTTGGGTGTAGTCTTTCTGGAAGTCGTTGTTGTTGAGGTAGCGCTTGTCAACGGTCCAGAGGTCAATCAGGATCAGGAGCCCAATGGCGGCGGTGGCGGTGAAGGAGGTCAGCTTCTGCTTGGTGTACAGGTACAGCGCACCAGCCGCCAACAAGATAAAGATCAACGAACGGAGCGCATCTCCGCGTAGCATCGCTTCCCGGTCGGCCCTGATGGCTTCAATGGGATATTGGTACTGGATCAGCTGCTCGTCTACCGGAGCGGTAAAATCAAAGGTGCCCGCCAGCAAGATAAACAGCGCACAAAGGCCACCCGTTACGGCTCCTGCTATGGTAATCTTCTTTTGCAGGTTCTCAATTACTTCGCCTTGCAGCACGCGGCACAGGGCAATAATGGCCAGCAGCACCATGGTTACCTGCGCAATCACCAACGCCATGCTCACCGCCCTGAACTTGTTATAGCCCGGGAAGTAGTCAAACATGAAGTAGTTGAAGGCTTCAAAGTTCTTCCCCCAGCTCAGCAGCAGTGATAAGATGGTGGCACTCAGCAGCCAGATCCAGATGCGGCGCGGCGTCACCAGCAAGCCCAATACAAAAAGGAAGCAGATGATAGCGCCCATGTATACCGGCCCACCCACAAACGACTGGTCGCCCCAGTAGAACGGCATGGTGGCCGTTTGCAGCTGCGCCGGAGAAACCCCAGCCCGCACCAGCGCCTCATAGGTCTCAGAACCTTTCTCAACCGGCCCCTGGCTGGCCCCGCCGTAGAAATGCGGAATAAGCAGGGTCATGCTTTCGCCGATGCCGTAGCTCCACTGGAACGCGTAGTCACGATCCAAACCGGAACCAATCTCTGCGGCATCTTTGCCCTGCGTTAATTCAGAGGCACCCCTGATAGAATATTTGCCGTACTCGGCGGTGGTGTAGATTCGCCCAAAGCTTACGCCTGCCGCCAAGGCAGCGCCCACCGCTAAGATCACCGTGCGCTTCAGAAAATCTGCGATTCGGCCTTCTTTGGCCCACATCACCAGCTCTACAATCCCGAAGATCAGCACAATCATGAGCAGGTAATAGGTGATCTGCAGGTGGTTCATTCTGATGTGCATGGTCAACCCGAACATGAACAGGGCGGCTCCCAGCCAGATATTCTTGCGGTACGCATACCACAGCCCGCCCAATACCAGCGGCAGATAGGCAATGGCCAGTGATTTGGTGTTATGCCCCGCCTCCAGAATGGCGAAGTTGTACGACACAAACGCGTACGCGATAGCGCCCACCGCCGCCAACATCGGCCGCAGGCCGAAAAGCAGGAACATGAGGTAGGCACACACCAGTGTGATGAAGATATTAGAGGCCACCAGCGGCAAACCGGCGGTGAAGAGGTCATGCACAAACCGGAACAGGTCACCCGAGAACTGCACGCTAATCAGGTACGCGGGCATTCCGCTGAACATGGCGTTGGTCCAAAGGGCTTCTTCGCCGGTTTTGGCGCGGTAGTCGGCTATTTCTTTGGCGCCGCCCTGAAACTGCACCACGTCATGCTGCATGAGGCTTTTGCCGTCAAAGAAAATGGGGGAAAAATACGCTACTACCAGCAGCAGGAAGAACAGAAGCACCAGCAGGTGCGGCAACACGTGGCGGTTGAAATCAATTTTAGAGGTGGCCATGGCGACTTGATTGCAATAAAAAGCCCGATGCGGTGGGCATCGGGGTAGAAAGATACTAGGTTTATTTCACTTCTTCATAATCTACGTACTCGCCGCCGGGGAAGTCTTTGCGTGGCTGCTTCTCCTCCGGCACGTACTCTACCTTGAGTTTACCACCCCCGCCGCCCGAAGACGAGGAGGCCGTGCGGCTCTGCCCCTGCTGCGGTCGGTGCTGCTGGTAGGTCTGTTGCTGCGCTTGGTAGGTGTATTGCTGGGCCTTGCGCATTTGTTTCTGCACAAACATCTTGAGTAAGAACCTGATGATGTACGGCATTAAATACCGCAGCAGAAACATGATGGCCAAGATGATGAGAATGGTCTTCACTAGGCAATTGGGTTTGGTTTGAAATAAAAGTCGCCGCCCTGGTAGCTGTCTAGTTCATAGGGCGCACAGGGAGATAACGTCTGTTTGGGGCTTAACGTGTACACGCCGTAGCCTAAAGCGGTTAAAATCTCCACCACTTGGCGGCGGTTCTCTGAGCCGTTCAGCTCTGTTTGAATCAACGGCCGGTGCTTCTTTATAGTTTCCTGCAGGTGCGTGAACACTTGGTACTCATAGCCTTCTACATCACATTTAATGAAATCCAGCCGCTCCAGCTCTGCGAACAGCTCATCTGGCACGCGCATTTCTACCTGATAGGTCTGGGCATATTCTTCCTGCGCCGAACTCGCGATTTTGGTCATGCCGTGGTGCAGCAGCCCGTTGCGCAGGGGCGTGCCCATCTCAATGGTGGTGTTCTCGCCGCCCAGCGCGTAGGGCAGCAGCGTGAGGTTGTCAACCCCGCTGGCCCGCACATTTTCAGCCCAGATACGCCCAAACAGCGGCACCGGCTCCACGGCCAGCACTTTGCCCGTAGGCCCCGACAGCTTGGAGAGGAAGGTGGAGTAGTAGCCCAGGTTGGCGCCAATGTCTAAGCACGTAAAGCCCGGCCTAATGATTCTGCGCAGGAAGAATAGCTCTGGGTATTTCTCCCGGCCCCGCCCCGCGCCCACCATAATCAGGTACATGCGGCTCACCAGCCGTAGGTAGCCCTCAAACCCGAGCGCCTTCACCAATAGTTTACGAAGTACTTTCACAGGGTAAAGTTCAGGAATCTGGGGGGAGAAAACAAAAGGTGTGTTTTGGGGCAGTTTTAGGGAAAACAGGCGGAAAACAGGTCTTTAACCATCAAAAGCTCATCTTTCCCCTGACTTATTAAAATTCACACACGACTTTTCTACCATTCTTTCCCTCAAAATAAAGTTGGCGTCTTATCTTTATAGTTTGGTAATTGGTGTTGTTGATGTCCCGTATGACTTTCCCCAGCGTAAAATTCGTTCTATTCCTTACTATTCTTGTCAGCCTCTTCTTCTCCTGCCAGAAAGCCGAAGACAAAAGCTACCGCTGGGACGATGATACCAAAGAAGAAACCGTAGTACCGGCGTGGTTCACCCAAGACAGCGTCCAGAAACTGGCCCGGCACCTGGATTCGGTGTTCACCAAATACAAAATGAAACGCGGGTTTAATGGGACCATTCTGGTAACCAAGTATGACCAGGTGGTCTACAAAAAAGCCTTCGGCCTGGCAGATTTCTATAAACGCGACTCTAACACGGTAGAAACGGCGTTTCAGCTGGCGTCGGTGTCAAAGCAGTTCACGGCGGTGGCCATCATGATGCTGAAAGACCAGGGCAAGTTGCAGTACGAAGACAGCGTGCAGCAGTATATTCCCGAGTTTCCGTACCACGGCATTACCATCAGGCAGTTGCTCACCCACCAGAGCGGGCTTTCTAATTACACGTATTTCGCAGATAAGCTCTGGCCAGACCGCAAGCAGAACCTCACCAACCAGGACGTGGTCAACCTCATGGTCACGCACCAGCCCAAACCGTACTATAAGCCCAACACTCGCTTTGACTACAGCAATACGGGCTACAGTTTATTGGCCACTATTGTGGAGAAAGTGTCGGGCGTGCCGTTTGCCACGTTCCTACGCAAACAAATTTTTGAGCCGCTGGAGATGAAACACACCTTCACCTACAGCCCAGACGTGGCCACCCTCACCGGTCCCATCGCCACCGGCCATACCCGAAACCGCCAGAAACGCACCACAGATTACCTGGACACCGTGCTGGGCGACAAAGGCATTTTCTCTACCGTTGACGATTTATACAAATGGGACCAGGCGCTCTACACCCAGAAACTGGTCAAGCGGGAAACCCTGCAGGAAGCTTTCACCGGTTCCCGGCCCAGCAAGAAAAATGAGGAAGACTACGGCTTCGGGTGGCGTATCAAGCCGTTGCCTAATGGTGACACCGCGGTGTACCACGGCGGGCTATGGCATGGCTTTTCCACGTACTTTCTGCGCAACCCCAAAGACCACAGTGCGCTTATTGTGCTCAGCAACTTGCCTAATGGAAGCTTGAATTACCTGGAGGAGATCAGGCAGGTGCTGTACCCAGCCTCTGACAGCGCTGCCAAGAGCAGCAAGCAAAGAATAGCCAGGCGATAAAAGGTGTTTAGTAAGGTTGTGCAGAGACAAGGTGGTGCTTTGTCTCTGCACAACCTTACTAAACCACTGCTTTCTTCACCGCGGGAGCCACTACCGTCCTGAGCAACTTATGGCCGCATGACCTACGCGTGCAGCTGGGTGCCTACGCTGATGGGCAGCAGCCCCTTCTTTACAGCACTAGCGTAGCAATTGAGTGCGGCAGACTGATAGCATCTGCGGCCTTGCCGTTGATCCAGAGTTTGTACGGCAACTTTTTATCTGTGGTATTCAATACCACCACGGCCACCTTTCCGTCTGGATTCAGGAAAGCGGTAGTTTGTAAGGCATCACGGTTAGAGGAACTGATGATACGTTTAGCACCTGGCTTCACAAACTTAGAGAAGTGCCCCAAGTAGTAGTAACTGTTGGTGTAGTACACTTTGCCATTACGCGTATCAGCGTGAATGGGCGCGAAGCAGAAGTTACCCACGTGGTTAGGACCGCCCTTCTCATCCAGGACCATGTTCCAGTCAGTCCAGGCTACGGTTCCGGCGTTGAAGTCATTGACCATTGAATAGCCATACCGCTCACCCAACGACCAATCATTGATACGGTTGAAATCAAATTTCTCAATACAGCCCTCGGTAAAAATCAGGTTAGTTTCAGGGAAGGTTTCTTTCACTTTGCGCAGGTTGTCAAAAAGCATGTCGCTGCCGGTCCAGGTTTCATACCAGTGGTAGCCAATGCCCCACACGTATTTAGCCGCCTCCGGATCATTTAACACGGTGCTGGCTCTTTGGTAGATCAGGTCGCGGTTATGATCCCAGGCAATCAGTTTCTTGTCTTTCATGCCGTTTTTGTAAAGAGTTGGCCCAAGAAAATTTTTGATAAAGTCGCGCTCTTCCTCCGCAGTAAAAATACATGACTCCCACGTCTGTTTGGCCATGGGCTCGTTCTGCACCGTCAAGCCCCAAATAGGAATACCCGCTTTCTCATAAGCGTTCACAAATTTCACAAAATAATCAGCCCAGGGCTGGCGGTACTCAGGCAGCAGTTTACCACCACGCAGCATGGTTTTGGTGTCTTTCATGAAAGCAGGTGGGCTCCAGGGGCTGGCGTATGTAGTGAGCTTGCCGCCAGCGGCAGCAATGGCCTGCTTAATGAACGGGATACGGAATTGCTCGTCATGCCGTACACTAAAAGTTTTCAGCTCTTTATCATTCTCCTCAATGTAGGTGTAGGAACCAGTGGCAAAGTCACTGCTGTGAATAGTGGTTCTGGCTAGCGTGTACCCTATCCCGGCGGTGGGATCATAATAGGCTTTCAGAATTTCCTGCTGCTTCTCCTTTGGCATTTTGGCAACAGTTTCAGCCGTGGCATCAGTGATGGCACCACCAATCCCCACCATGGTCTGGAAGGTCTTGGCAGGGTCTACAAACACGCATACCTGCGTCTCCAGCGGTTGTCCAAAGTCTTTAAACTGTAGAGTCTCTGTTTGCGTCAGACGATGATCAGTGTTCTGAGCTGTCGTGTAAACCGTGACCTGCTTATTGCCTAACTTGAAGTCTGTGTTACTGGTTTGGCTTTGAGTGGTCTTGGTTTGGGAGCAGGAAAAGGTTATACCCACCGCAAAAAGGGCAATGGCTGAAAAATAAAGTGATTTTGTCATTTGAGTCGTTCGTTTAGTATAAAATAAGAAGCTGTTTAGAGTTTTGATAGAAAGGCATTTGGTCAAGATTCTAGTTTCTTTTTTCGGCTTATTTTTCAAAAAACAGGCCGAAAACAGAAACTACAGGCTGGTGAAAAACCTTACCCGGCAGCCTTTGCCTGCCGGTTTCAAAAACTCTAAACAGCTTCTAAGTATGGCCACAAATAGTAACCAACACAATGAAAATTTTCTCGGCTGAAACCATTTTGATACTTACCAGACATACGTTCCTACAGCCCCCCCTTGTAAAGTGGCTACAGCAGTTTTGCCTTGGTGTCTTATATGAAAACTTTGAGAGCTCCCCCCATTGTTTAACACAATCACCACATGCTGCCCGGCAGGTGTCAGAAATGCCACATTGGGCAAACCTTCCGGAGTGTTAGACGCAATTCTTACCGAGCCCGGCCGTACAAACTTAGCTGCATGCGCAATGATGTAGTAGGCTGGGTTCCTGTCCACCTGATCTCCACTAATAGTAAGGGCACCTAGACACTGGTTGCAACCGCCGGGAGTAAAAGGTTTTTGCTCCGGGTCAGCGGCTAAGTTCCACTCCAGTACGTTGCGCGCCCAGTTACGAGGCGCCCCAATAATGAGTTCGCGTACGTGCCATTTTAAATCTTCTGGAAAGTTACCGGGTGCACCAATCCACTGCTCAGTAAAGTAGACGTTCTTGTCTGGGTGGGCGTTGTGCACCTCAGACATGGTTTCAATCTTCCCGCCGTACAGGTGAAAGGCAGACCCGTCAATGTACTGTTTAGCCTCTGGGTCATTTAAGATGCTGATAGGGTAGTCTGGCCGATCAAGGTTATGATCATAGATCAGGATTTTAGTGTTGAGGTTGGCGGCTTTGAAGACTGGCCCCAGGTGGTTCTTTACAAAATTTGCCTGATCCTGCGGCAGCATTAATAGACTGGGATTGTTGCCAGGGTGCAGCGGTTCGTTCTGCACCGTGATGGCGTCAATGATAATACCCTCAGCGGCCATGGCCTGAATGTATTTCACAAAATACTTAGCGTAGGCACCGTACCAAACTGGCTTCAGGCTACCACCTTTAGAGTTGCCGTTGGTTTTCATCCAGGTAGGCGGCGACCAGGGCGAACCCAATATTTTGATATTGGGGTTGATGGTCAGTATCTCTTTTAGCACCGGGAGCAAAAACTGACGGTCTGGTTCCAAGCTGAACCTCTCCATATTAGGATCTGTCTGGCCCTCTGGCAAATCATTGTAAGAGAAAACAGTCTCATCCAGGTCAGAGGCGCCAATGCTCACCCGCAGATAGCTCACTCCAATGCTGTTGCCTTCAGTTGAGAAAAGCTCTTTCAATAAAGCTGCCCGTGCCGTAGCACCCATGTTGTGCAGATGGTATGCACTGCCGCCCGTCAAGGTATAACCGAAGCCGTCAATGGTTTGATACGTTTGGGTATCCTCTACTACAATAACTGCATCCTGTGTTTGCTCAGGCTTGCCGAAAGGCAACGCTGTTGGTTGTTTTTGAAAGAGGGCTGATTTGTCTGGGGTAGTCAACCATACTTCCGCGCTAGCAGACTGGGAAGCGGTATTTGTCTTGGAACTGCTGCAGCCAAGCAGGCTACCCATCAAGAGCACCACGCCCGCCTTGCATAGCCAACTTTTATGGAAAAGGAATTTCATTTTTAGTTTTTTGGGCACGGCTAAGAAGTCTGCTATTGGGCAGATTATCTTAGCTGTGCCTGTTTGGGAGATTGTAAAAGGTCTATAAGTTACCAGACGTAGGTACCCACGGCACCACCCTTCAGGGTAGAGGTAATAATTTGGCCTCTGTACCTGATGTTGAAGGTTTGGTCGCCGTTGGTATCATTCAGAACCAATACCACCTTTTTGCCGGTGGACGTTTGAAAACCGACGTGCTGCAGTGTGCTGAAGACCTCAATGTTCTGTGCGTTCTTCAGAGTGGTTTTCACCCGTACTGAATTTGGCCTTACAAACTTAGAAGCATGGGCAATAATATAATATGCCACATTGCGGGTAGCATTATTTCCTGCAACTGTAACGGCCGGCAAGCAGGTGTTACAGCCCCCATCAGTGAATGGGCGGTTGTTGGCATCTGCAGCCAGATTCCATTCTAAGGCATTCTTGCTCCAGTTGCGCATGGAGCCAATGATCACATTTGCTATGTGCCATTTTAGATTAGAGGCAAAATCGCCATCATTAGCCCCCACCCATTGCTCAGTAAAGTACAGGTTCTTGTCTGGGTGAGCGTTGTGCACCTCTGACATTCTATTGATTGTGCCACCATACAGGTGAAACGCAGAACCATCTACGTACTGCTTGGCCTCCGGGTCATTCATGATACTGATAGGGTAATCTGGTCGGTCAAGGTTATGGTCATAGAGCACAATCTTGGTGTTCAGGTTTGCCGCCCTAAAGGCAGGGCCAAGGTTGTTCTTTACAAAGTTCTTCTGCTCCTCTGCCTGCATAACCATACTAGGGTTGTTGCCCCCATGCAGCGGCTCATTTTGAATAGTGAGGGCATCTATGGTTATACCCTGACCTTTCATATCCTGAATGTATTGCACCAGGTACCCAGCATACTCATTATAATATTCAGGCCTCAGGCTCCCCCCTATGGGGCTGTTGTTCGTCTTCATCCAGGCAGGCGGTGACCACGGCGACGCCATCAATTTGATGTTGGGGTTAATGGCCAGAATCTGCTTGAGAATTGGAATATAATAAGCTTGGTCAGGCGCCAGGCTAAACGCGGCCCCCATCACATCTTGGTAGGAGTACACGGTAGGGCTCAGGTCAGAAGCTCCCAAATTCAGACGCAGGTAACTCACCCCAATAGTATTATCAGCATTGCCATTGCTGAACAGCTCCCTGAGCAAATCTGCCCTGCTGGCCGCTGACATTTGATTTAAGACATAGGCGCTCCCGGTGGTAATGGTGTAGCCAAACCCGTCAATAGCCTGGTAGGTTTGCGTGGTGTCAATCTCCAGGGTAAGGTTGTTGTTGGTAGTGGTACTGGCTTTAAAGTTCAGGGCCAAGTTCTGCTTCTGAAACTGGGCAGACCGGTCTGGATTGGTTAACCAGAAGGCTACTTGGCTTGGGCCCGTCTCTACCGGTGGCGCTGGCGGCGGTGGAGCTGGTGAAGGATCTGATTTCTCTCCGCAGCCCACTCCCCAAGCGGCCACTGCAGCCAGCAGGAACATGTTCAGTTTTTCTTTATAAAGACGGTATACCATGATTTCACTTTAAAAATGGTGCCCAATGGTAAATGATCAGGCACACCTGTAAAACTATCCAGCCTTCGGCCGATGCCTCTATAGCACCGGCCGCTGACTACCAAATCAACTATCTACTCTTCTGTTTTTAGCCTCTTTTTCTGAAAACAGGTCAAAAACAGCTTTAACTTATTTACCCAGTCTTTTAGGGTACAAAAGCTCCTGCAAGAACAAATGCTTACTGCTTCACAAAAGAATACTGAGCGGTTTTATAATCATTGCCCACTACAAGAGTAGCTTTATAACTACCTGCTTGGGTGATGCCTTTATAGTTAGGCCCCCCATTGGTCATGTTACCGGTAAGAGCAGAGCTGCTTGTGCCAAATTGCACCTCCCAAGGAGAGTTGAACTTACTGTCAAAATTAGCACTGAGGGCGTGGGTCCCCTCAAAGGTGTATGGGTGCTTATAGGTCATCACGTATTCACTGCGGGCATCCCAGCCCCCGTTGTCGTTCCAATGAAACAGCTTTAGGTTGTAGTACTTCCAAGTCATTTTCTTGGTGGCGAAGTTCAGGGTGATCTGGTAGGCTTGGTCACGGGCCACGGCAATAGCACCGGTTCCTTCTCTAAAATCTACCGTTGCCGATACCGCATCTGCATTGGGGGAGGCGGTTTCTCCAATTTTGGCTGATGTGGTAAACGCAGTACCAGAACCATCACGCGCTGAATTCAGGGTGTAAGCTTTATCGCTTTCAAGAGCCAGGAAAACCGTAGAACTGAAGTTGTTACCGTCTATGTTGAATTCAGCTACTACGTTACTGCCTTGCAATAAGAATAGTTTATCAGGCATAGAAGTAGGTCTGTTGTCTTTCACCAACGAGTAGGTATACTGATCGCCAGACAGATTCAAGGTAATAATATGCTTCCCGGTGGCGGTGGCCGGAATATCCTCAAACTGCTTTCCTTCGGCGGCAGCCTGAGACTCTAATACCAGTTGGTTGGTAGTTCCCTTTACCCGCTTCATAGCCACGCCCCAGTCTCCATTGGCCCTGAAAATAAAGCCTTCTGTCTTTGCAATGTCAACAACAGAGGTCCACACCCCATTCCCTTGGTACTGCAGGGGTTCGTCTCCACCCCAGCCAGAGGCAAAGGCCCCCCCTACCACACTCCACTTGTCTATTTTCAAGAAGCTGTACGTGTTATTGTTCAAATCAACAGTGATGCGGTACGTACCGGCACCGGGTGCGGCAATGGCTGTCCCTTTCTTCTTGATTTTACCGTTCCCGTCTGCGCCGAATACTATGGAGTTCACATTTGGCTGGCTATAAAACTGGAAAGTGCCGCCTGCCGTCAATTTTGTATAGACGTCAAACACATTGGTGGGCTTCCCGTCGCTGTCTTTGCGCGGGCGCATCATGATGGCCTGGCCTACGTCTGTTCCCTTCTCAGTGGCAGACCCAGAAATATACAAGGTGGCAGTCTCGTTTTTGAAGCGCTTTACAGACACTAACTTGGCAGAAGAAATCATTTCCTTGCTGAGTGACTGTGCCACTACTGCCCATTTTAATGGAACTGTTGAATTAGCATCATACCCAGCTGCAGAAAGCGCCTGATCCAGCTCAATGGCGGTAGGCTCAATGAAACTGTTCTTGCCGCCGTTGCCCGTGTGCATACTAAAAATAGGAGTACTGAAATCTGCGTTGGCGGCACTATCCACTACAAACCGGTACGTCACCCCGTAGTTCTTGCTGGAGGTTGCGCCTTGCCAGTCAAACCTGATGGCCGTATTGGGCTCCTCTTGATTGAGGGTAATGGTAGAGTTCTCTTCCGGCCCTGCCAGCACGGGCGCACTCAACTCCCAGTTGCCGATTGGCTCTATGTTATCTTGTTCTTCACAGGCACCTGTCAGAAACAGCATGCCCAGAAGATAAAACAATACGTTTATCTTTTTCATGATGATGGTTTATGAGAAATGAATCTTTCTTTGGTCAAGCAGCATATTGGTAACCCTTTCCTGTTTTTGGGCTGTATTTCAAAAAACAGCCCAAAAACAGTTTCTCATCTCAAGCCCAGTGACTAGTTATAGCCAGAGGTCTGCTTTAGATTTGGGTTGCGGTTGATTTCAGACTGCGGAATAGGCAAGAACACCTCATGTGGTGCCAGATTGTAGTCTTTCCGGGTATTGGTGCGAAGGTCAATTTCATTTAGATTATTCATCACCTCAACTGCCACACCATAGCGGCGCAGATCATCCCACCGGTGTCCTTCCTGAGCCAGTTCCAAGCGGCGTTCCCTCAAGATGGCATCTTTTATATCCTCCTTAGAAACGGCAGTCACAGGATCCAGATCTACTCTGTCCCTCACCTCATTCAGAACAAGTTTGGCGTCATCTGGGCGGTTTAGCTCATTCAAGGCTTCTGCCTTTAGGAGCATGATATCTGCCAACCTGAAAATATACTGGCGGTTGGTGCTGGCCCAACCATTGGCACTTTTCCAGCGGTAGGCAAACGGCACACTACCCCCTGTATTCACAGACCAGAACTCATCTGACCACGGGGCATTCTCAAACAGAATAGTGGTGTTCTTTCTGATATTATCTCCTTGCGCATTATAGGCGTTTACCAGGCTATGGGAGGGTGTCATGAATTTGCGCCATGTGTCGCCGCTCAGGGAAGGCGGCAGTAACATCTGCGGTCCCCAATTGGCTTCGTTTCCACCAATGAACTGTACCTCCATGATAGACTCAGCGTTGTTGTAGTGCGCTCCATCAAACAGATGGTTGAAATTACCAAGCAACTGGTAACCGGTGGGGCTGCTAATCACCTCATTGGCGTACTGCAGCACTTTATTATAGTCTCGGGTAGGTCTCTGCGCCCACACTTTCGCCATAAGGGCGTTGGCGGCCCCACGGGTGGCCCGGGCCTTATTTACACTGGCCTCTCCGCCATAGGTGTCTGGCAGCCGGTTGTCTAGCGCAAAGGTCAAATCTGTTACAATCTGGTTGTATACGTCCTCTTCAGTGGCTCTTGGTTTTGAAGTAACTGATGGATCAAGAGAATTTACCGGCTCCAACATAAGCGGCACCCCACCCCACAGTTTCACCAATTGGAAATAATGATACGCGCGTAAGAAAGCCGCCTCACCCAAAATCTGTGCCTTGCGATTGTCAGTCAGTCTAGGATCTGTGATTTCAGGTACCTTCTGCAGCACCACGTTTGCTTTGGCAATAGCGTTGTAAATCTGGCTCCAGTTATTCCAGAGACGGCTGTTGGTGGGGGTAATATCCAGGTTATCTACCGCAAAGATTTCAGCATTATCACCACCTGCGTAGTAATTATCAGAGAGAATCTCACTGAAAACCAGGTTGTCCCAGATGTAATACTCTGCCTGAAAGGATTCATAGACACCAACTAAGGCCGCCTCAGCGTCACCGGCTGTTCTGTAGGCATTGTCTTGGGTCTGACTGGAAATTGGCTCAAGATCTACAAAGCTTTCACAGGCAGGCAATCCTCCAAGAAAAACTCCTGCCGTTATATATGCTGCTATTTTTTTAAGTCTCATGACATGCAGATTAAAATGAAATATTCAAACCAAAGATCAGGTTTCGGGTCTGCGGATAGGTACCATAATCTACCCCCTGCACTAAGTTATTGCCACCAAAGGCATTCACCTCTGGATCAAAGCCTGAGTAATCTGTAAAGGTGAGTAAGTTCTCACCCGTCACATATACCCTTACTGAATTCAATTTTGCTTTTGTGAGTAGGGTATTGGGCAGGTTGTAGCTCAACGTCAGGGTCTTTACCCTCATATAAGAACCGTCTTCTACAAAGCGGGTAGAAAGGCGTGAGTTGTTAGTGTTTGCCCAAACTGCTTTTGGGATATTGGTGACATCACCCGGATTTCGCCAGCGGTTCACTACTTCTATTCCTTGGTTCTTGGGATCTGACATGCTTTCCATTTCAATGCGGGTGGCATTGAAAATATCATTGCCCTGTGACCCCTGCAGGAAGATAGAGAGGCCAAAGTTTTTATAGGTGAAGGTGTTGGTAATACCGTAAATGAAGTCCGGATTAGGGTTCCCTATGATGGTTCTATCATCTGGGGCTGGTGAAAACGTACTCTCCCCATTTCTGTCAACATAATAGGCCATACCTGTCTGTGGGTCAACACCACCAAAACGGTATCCATAGAACCTTGCAATGGGTGCCCCCTCAGTGGTCAAACTTATCTCACCTCTGCCAGCTACCCCACCATTCAGGAGTTCTTTCCCTAGAATGTCTGTCACCTCGTTTCTGTTAAAGGAAATATTTAAGTCTGTATCCCAGGTAAAGGCCTCTACAAAATTTCTAGTCGTTAACTGAAACTCTAACCCACGGTTTTCCAGTTTGGCCGCATTGGTTACCCCGGTGTCAAATCCAGTAGCCCGAGGCGGCGGCAATCTGAAGAGGAGATCGGTAGTCTTTTTAAGATAGGCGTCTGCGACAAATACAATTCTGGAGTTAAAAAAAGCAAAATCAACCCCAAGATTAGTTTGATTAGAGGCTTCCCATTTTAAATCATCATTCCCAATAGTGGAAGGATAAGTTCCTGGTAAAATTACTCCACCAATTGGGTAATTCGCCCCAACCCCCACTAAGCCTCGGTAAGCATTATTCCCAATATTGTCATTTCCAACCATGCCCCAGCCAAACCTGAGCTTTAGATCGTTCATAAATTCTGGGAGCGGCATAAAGCTTTCCTCAGAAAGTCTCCAGCCTACTGAAAGTGAAGGAAAGTAACCAATACTGTTACCGGGCCCAAAGGAAGAGGAGGCATCTGCCCTAAAGTTTGCAGTTAAAAGGTATTTGCCTGCAAAGTCATAGGTAACCCTACTAATGAATGAACTGTTAGCTCTTTCATCCTTGTCTGCATTGGCAGATTGAATAGTGGCTCCGGCATTGGGCGTTTCTACGGCTATGTTGGCAAAACCTGTTCTCTCAATTGACGAGTTTTCCCATCTGTACTTCTGCAAGACACCACCCACCATTGCGCTAAAATTATGTTTATCAATAGTTTTAGTATAGGAGAGCGTGTTATCCAGTATCCAGTAGTTGGTCAAATTGGTATTGTAGCGGCCAATACCTTGTCTAGCCCTGCCATAGCTGGTTCTAAAAGGATCTAGAAAATAATCATAAGTGGCATTAACAAAGTCAATCCCAAGGCTGGTACGGTATTTTAGGCCATTTAAAATATTGACCTCTCCGTACACACTCCCCAACAACCGTTGATTTTTGTAGCTACGCTCAGACCCATCAGTTGAGGAGATGGGGTTCTCCCAATCCTGAAATGGGTTGCTGGTAAACGTACCGTCTGGGTTGTAAATGCCAATAGCCGGAGGCGTAGACAAAACTCCCAAGATAACACCGCCTTGGTTTACTGCCTGATTATCTGCCACGTCAACATCATGGTAGCGTACATAGCTTAAGTTGGCACCTACGTTGAGCCAGTCGTTTAACTTTTGATCAAGGTTAACTTTAAAGCTGGCTCTGTCCATGGTAGAGCTGCGCACGGCGCCATTCTGCTTTACCCAACCGCCAGAGAGGTAGTAGTTGGTTTTATCTGTTTTACCAGAAACTGACAATTGGTAGTTGAGGGAGCTTCCGTTCTGAAAAACCTCTTTCTGCCAATCTGTATTCCCAGTATAGCGATTCCAGTCTGTGTTCTGCCCCAGCTCAGTCATCAAATCTCTGTACTGCTCTGCGTTGAGTACTTCTAGTGTCTTCCAAACTTGGGAGAAGCCTGCGTATGTGCTGAATTCAAACCTTGGCTTCTCTGAGGTTCCTCTTTTAGTAGTGATTAATACTACCCCATTGGCACCTTGTGCACCATAAATAGCGGCTGAAGAAGCATCTTTCAAAACAGAAATACTTTCAATATCTGCGGGGTTTAAGCTTCTGGTATCTGAAGTAGGCACCCCGTCAATCACATATAATGGATCACTGCTGGCAGATAAAGAGCCCGTTCCCCGTATACGGATGTTGAACCCCGCAGACGGCTTGCCAGAGTTGGTCAAAACCTGAACCCCAGCGGCTTTCCCCTGAATAAGGTTACCAACTTGTGTGTTGGGTCTAGCTTCAAATACTTCCTCATTGATCACGGCCACTGAGCCAGTAATATCAGCCCGTTGCTGCGTACCATACCCTACCACTACCACCTCTTGCAGGGCTTTGGTATCAGGAGCAAGCGCTACATTGACAACACTTCTATTCTCAATGGCTACTTCCTGGTTGATATACCCTATGTAGGAAAACACTAAGGTGCCACTTCCAGAAGGAAGTGTCATTGAAAATGCCCCACTCACGTCTGATGAGGTTGCATTGGTGGTGCCTTTCAAAGAGATGGTTACCCCTGGGAGACCTGCCCCATTTTCATCAGTAACTTTCCCAGACAGTTTGAAGGAGTTCTGCTCCAAAACTTCCAAAGAAGCCTTAGGGCCTTGTTCTCTAGCTTTTTTAGGTCTAACATGAATGTTATTATTTACCTGCTTGAACTCCAGATCTGTGGTTATGGCCACTTTGTCCAGCACCTTGTCTAACGGCTCATTCTTGGCATGTACCGTCACTTTGGCCTGACGGGGAACTTCATTTTCATCAAAAGTGAATTTAAAGAGTGTCTCTGACTCTACCTTTCTGAAGAAGTCCTGCAGGGTGCCGTTGGTGATAGAAAGGGTAATTTTAGTCTTTTGAATGGTATTGGAAGTTGCTTCAGCAGGAGCCGCTGAAACAGAGGAGAAGAAAGCTAAGTGTATAAAAAATACAGCCAAAGCTCTCCCGGTTACTCCTTTTAACAAGCAGTAAAGGTTTTTTTCCATATATTGGGAGTGTTTTTTAGTAACTGATTAACTGCCTCTTTCCCACAGCCAGATGCGCCAACATCAAACTGTAGAGGTAATGACAGGTAGGCCACCCGGTGGTCTACCTGTTAAAAATCTTTCCTTCTATTTCATAGGCATAGGAGCTGTGAAGTTTAGCCGGACATGGTTGTCCTGTATTTTAAAAGAAAACTGTTTGACAAAGCCTATTCCCTCCAGCACTTGGGGCAGGCTTTGGTCTGTGTATTCGCCCGTATAACTCCATTCTTTCATCTTCTCTGGCTTTAGGCCAGTTACCGCCACCTCTACACCGTACCATTGCTCTATCTTCTGTACCACTTCGCCTAGGCTGGCCTTTTTGAAGTATAGCACACCGTCTTTCCAGCTTAATACCTCGCGGCGCTCAAAAGTAGAAACTCGGTGTTGCTGGTTGTCACGGTTAAACTGTAACTGCTCTCCAGGCACCAGATGAGCTAGTTGCACCCTTGAGTGGTTCTGGTCTTGGCTGATCTTCACCAGCCCCGTAGCCAATGCCACTGAAGTGGCTGTGTCATTTGGAAGGTATTTGATGTTGAATGAGGTACCCAGTGCCTGGGTGTAGATGGCACCAGACTTCACCACAAAGGGCCGCCGCTTGTCTTTGGCCACTTGAAAAAAGGCCTCCCCCTCTAAAGTGATATCTCTGCGGTCAGCTGCAAAAGGCTGTCTATACGTCACCTGGCTCCCTGACTGTAGTATGATAGTAGAACCATCTTCCAACTGCACCGTCTTACGCTCTCCAGGGGCTGTCTGCATAGTCATGAGCTTACCAGCAGGAGTGGTGTTGAAATACCATAAGGCCACCAGCCCCAACAAGCCCAAGGGAAGCAAGACAGAGGCAGCCACCTTCATCCACTTAACCCAAGGCGTTCCCCTAAGCGGCAACACCCGTGCTTCGTCTCCTACACTTTCTGTTTCGCTGAGAATAGATGCTTCTACAGAACGCCATGTTTTGTCAACATCAAGTAAACTGTCCACTTCCACTTTATTCTGTTCTGCCTTTTCCCACTCCTGGGCCAGATGCTGCTCTTGCTCTTGTGACGGCTCCTGAGATTTAAACCACGCTAACACCTCTTTCACCTCCTCTGGGGTGCATTCGCCTTGGTAGAACTTATCAAGAAGGTGCTGGTTCATGGGGTACTGGTATTGGTGCTTTCAATCATTACACATGAAACCCCTGTTGCACCACCTCAAACTTTAACTATTTTTAACAAAATCTTTACTTTTTGTTTTTTCTATAAAACCATCTATATTTATCGGTACTATTTTATGTTTTTCTTAAACAGCAAATAGTCACTTCCAAAAGGCTGGGGCTCAGGATGTACAGGAAGCGTTGCACCTACACTATGACAGGCAACCATGCAGGTAGAAACCAAAGACAGACACAAGGCAGATATTGAGGCTATCACCACTGGTGATGTGGCTGCCTTTGAGCGCGTGTACCGTGCTTTGGCTCCCAAGCTTTACACCTTTGCGTACAAACTGGTGCAAAGCCGCGAAGAAGCAGAGGAGATTGTGCAGGATGTGTTTGTGAAAATTTGGGATCGCAGGGCCGCCCTTGACCCCTTCCAGAACTTAGATGGATACCTCTTCAAAGTTGCCAAGAACCTGGTCTACAACAAGATCCGCCACCGTGTGTATGAAACGGCCTTCAGCCAGTACCTTGCCACCTACGGGGCGGTAGCAGAGAACACTACCCAGACTGCGCTGGAGCATCAAGAACTAATGCAGTTGTTTGAAGAAGCCTGCGCCTCTATGCCCCCCGTGCGCAGGCAAGTGTTTACCATGAGCCGCACAGAGGGATTGAGTAACACTGAGATTGCCGCAGCCCTGAATACCAGCAACAGCAACATAGAAAACCATCTCAACAAAGCCCTGAAGATGCTGCGTGAGAAGTTCAAGAATTATGATATTGTGTACCTGTTCCTGCTGGCCTACGCCTACCTACTTAGGTAACACGTGGTGAGTATCTTCCTTTTGAACCTACCAATTTTTTCTTCTGGCAGAATACCTATATTCTGTTTCCGGGCTGTTTTCAGAAAAACAGCCCGGAAACGCAAAACACTTATTACTTACCAACCTTGCCTTTGCCCAGGCCAATCTGCAGCCCCAAAGACGGCACCAGGGTTACGCCTGAGAAACTGTGCGTCTCGCCTTCCAGCAGTTCATAGGTGCCGTAGTTCTGGTAGTACACAGCCAGCGCGGGCAACAGGTACACGCGGCGCGCGCCAATCTTGGCGTTCACAAACAACCCGTAAGACCCGAAGTTGTTTTGGCGCGTGAGCCCTTCCAGCCGCACGGCTTTGCCGCCGCCCACCTTCTCGTAAAGCCTACCGGGTTGCAGTCCGTATTCAATAAAGGTGTGGTTGTAGGCTACGCCGAAGGAGATGTTCCCGTACTCTTCCTCTGTCCCGAAGGAGCGGCTGAACACCAGCGGCACCAGGAGATCCTTCCGCTGGGCGGTGAACTCCAGAATGGGGAACAGGTCTGAGAGAAAGAGCTTGTCCAGCAGGTCATTGCTCTGGCCCGCGTACTGCAGGCCCACGCTGCCGTACCAACGGCCCTGCCCGGGGTTCTGCGGCGTGCCCACCGGCCCCAGGAACTGGTACATGGCATCTAGCACGTGTACGCCAGACGCATATTTATAACCCACATCAACCCGCGGCAGCACGCCGTACCGCACGTAAAAATCAAAAGTAGGCCCCACCGGGTCCAGGGAATAGGCAATGGCGCCCTTGGTGGCCGCTTTGATCTGCTCATTGTAGTAGACAGAGTCCCGGTTAGCCAGGTCTTTCACCACGGCCTTGGTGATGTCCTTGAGCTGACTGATGGGCTCGGTGGCCACGTTCCCGCCAAAGTTGGCGCCTATCTTAAACTGCCCGTGCGGCGTCACCTTCCCGGAATGGATCACTGAACGCGGCGCGGTACACCCGGCCAAAAGCAAGACACCTGCAAATACGGGAACAAGCCAACGGCTCACAAGAAGGGGCAAACGGCACATGCCAACAAAATAAGGGTTAGGGAATGGAGCGAGAAACGGGATTCGAACCCGCGGCCCTCAGCTTGGGAAGCTGATGCTCTACCAACTGAGCTACTCTCGCTTTTGCTCAAAGAGGAAGACAAAGATAGAACGGTTTTCCCCTACGGGGCGAAGATTCTTTTTCAGAGATTCCCGCATTTCTGCCGCAGGTCCCCCCTTTTCTGTTCTGGGGCTAATTTCCCAAAAAGAGCCCAGAAACGCAAGTCCTCTCCTTTCCCCTACTTTTCTTCTTTTCCGCCAGGTTTTTCTGTTTTCGGGCGGTTTTGGGGAAAACAGCCCGAAAACAGGAACGCAGCACCACCCTATCTCAGCTATTCGGAATTTACAATCCCAAAGTATACAACCTCCAGATTTGCAATCCGCGGCATTTGCAATTCAAAAGTGACGCACCGGGGATTGCAAATCCCCTGAATACCTGCTTCCGGATTGCAAATCCGGAAGAGCTTCTACTTGATAGTGAGGGCAATTTCATCGTCCCAAACGCCTTCAGGCTGTTTTCCGTTTTCGGCCTGGTTTCGCCAAAACAGGCCAAAAACGCACTTCCCTCACGCATTCAACCATTCACTCCTTCACGCATGAAACAAATGCGTAATTTTGCGGCACTTGTCTTGAAACCCATGATGAAATTCTTTAGGCCGTGGCAGTTGCGGCAGAGCATACATATCTTTCTGCTGCTGGCGCTGGGGGTGGCCATGCTGCTGTACAGCATCTGCCGGGTGCTGTTTTTCCTGTTCAACCAAGGCTTCTTCGTGGAGACATCGCTGACAGACCTGCTCTACCTCATGTGGGGCGGCCTGCGGTTTGATTTGGCGGCGGTGATTTATACCAACCTGCTGTTCATTGTGCTCCTGCTCCTGCCCTTTAGGTTCAGGCACCACCCGGTGTACCAAAAAGTGGTAAAATGGGTGTTTCTGGTGTGCAACAGCGTGGGCCTGGCCTTCAACTGCGTTGACTTCATCTACTACCGCTTTACCCTGCGCCGCACCACCGGCAGCGTGGTCAAGGAGTTCGGGAATGAGGACTGGGGCGGGTTTGCCGCTAGCTTTCTGATAGACTTCTGGTACATCCCGCTTCTCTGGCTGGCGCTGGTGGCGCTTATGGCGTGGCTGTACAACTGCATTAGGCTGGAGAAACCGGCCAAGCTTAACCCCTGGTTTTATTACCCCTGGAACCTGGTGCTGGCGGCGCTTGTGGTGGGTTTGTGCATTGGCGGCATGCGCGGCGGTTTCCGGCACAGCACCCGGCCCATCACGCTGAGCAACGCCGGCGAGTTTGTGGAGCGGCCCCAGGAAATGTACATTGTGCTTAACACCCCGTTTTCGGTCATCAGGACCCTGAACAAGACCAGCTACCAGAAGATGGAGTACTTTTCTGAGCAGGAATTGGCGCAGCTGTACAACCCGGTGCACCAGCCGGCAGACAGCGTGCAGTTCAAACCTAAGAACGTGGTCATCATTATCTGGGAAAGCCTGGGCAAGGAGGCCGTGGGCAGTTACAACAAACACCTGGAGAACGGCACCTACACCGGGTTCACGCCGTTTATAGACTCGCTCATGGGGCACAGCAAAGTGTACTGGAACTCCTTCGCCAACGGCCGGAAGTCTATTGACGCGCTGCCCTCTGTGCTCACCAGCATCCCCAGCATTCAAGAGCCGTTTGTCTTGACCCAGTATGTGAGCAATGACTTACCGAGTCTGCCGCGCACCCTTCGGGCGAAGGGGTATCACACCTCGTTCTTCCACGGGGCACCCAACGGCTCTATGGGCTTTGACGCGTTCATGAACCTGATTGGCGTGGAGCAGTACTACGGCATGACCGAATACGGCAACAATGCCGATTTTGACGGCATGTGGGGCATCTGGGACGAGGAGTTCCTGCAGTTCATGGCGGGCAAACTCAGCACGTTCAAGGAGCCGTTCATGAGCGCGGTGTTCACCACCTCGTCGCACCACCCGTACAAACTGCCCGACCGCTACCAAGGTAAGTTCAAGAAAGGCCCGTTTGAGATTTTTGAGACCCTGGGCTACACAGACCAGGCCCTGCGCAAGTTTTTTGAGAAAGCCAGCAAAGAGCCCTGGTACCACAACACGCTCTTCGTGATTACCGCTGACCACTCGGCCACCTACACCTACTACCCGGAGTACCAGACTGCCTGGGGGAACTTTGCCGTGCCGCTCCTGTTCTTCGCCCCCGGCGATGCTACGTTCAGGGGCGTAGAGCAGGACCGAGTGGTGCAGCAGCTGGACATTATGCCCACTGTGCTGGGCTACCTGGGCTATGACCAGCCGTACTTCTCCTTCGGGAAGAACATGCTCCAGCCCCAGGCCGGCAACTTCGCCATCAGTTACCAGGGCGGCTACCAATGGATGGACGGCCCTTATTTCCTACAGTTTGACGGCACCAAAACCCTTGGCCTTTTCAATTACCAGGAAGACAAACTCCTCAAGCACAACCTCAAAGACCAACTCCCCCAGGTGCGTACTTCCATGGAGAACCAGCTCAAAGCCTTCATTCAGCAGTACAACAACCGCATGTTGGAGAATCGGCTTAAGCCTAATTAATTGCTGATTGTTAATTGTTTTGCGTTTTCGGCCTGTTTTCCTGAAAACAGGCTAAAAACGCACACTTTCTTACCAGTGCCTGCGGGAGCGGGCGACGCAGAAGCCGAAGGCGCCGAGGAGCTTAGCAGGAGCACGGACGGACGGTTCAAAACAGCAGTGGCAACAGAAGCTATGGAACAGAGGACGGCAGCGTGGTGGTACCTTTTAACGAAGCCCCTCCTGTCTGAGCGGCAGCGAGTCAGGGGCTTCTTGATTCTTTTGGTTAGCTTGAGCATCAAGGATCAACGTGACAAACAACAGCAGGGAGAGAAAAAGGGAGAGGCTTGGCTGGAGCGGTGGTGGGAGTAAGGAATCATGTCTTCGTTAGATCCTTCGGTAGCTACGCTAGCCATTTTCGGCTCCCGCCTCAAAAATGCTCATGATGACGTGGTAAAACAGAATCAGGAATGCATTAAACCCACCCCTACCCCTCCCAAGAGGGGAGTATCTTCAATGCGTAGGAGGGCGAGTCACGTACTACCTACCGTGGGGCCGTGATTTGACCATGGGTTTACTGCCAGAAACCAACAGCAGGCAAAACAGTAAACCTAAGCACCTTACCTTTGCCATCTGTTTCTGGCCTGTTTCCCTACAATACTTCGGACATTTTAAGGTAGAAGGATAAAAAAGGGCAGAAGCACTGTTAGCGGTGTGTGAAAACTACTACGGCTTCCGCCCCCGGCCCC